>JAGARY010000035.1 GCA_017622055.1 Treponema sp.
ATTTTTCCGTCTTGAAGTAAAGAGACTCCTTTTAAAAGTTCAAACCAAGTTATGCTGCTGATTCCGCAAGACATTTGGTAAAATTCTAAATTTGTTAAGATGTTTTGGGAAGGAAATGGCTTTGTAACTTCTGAAATAATATTTGTATCTAGTAAATAAATTTCTTTCAAAATATGTTTTCCTCACTGTAGATTTCTTTATTTCTTTTCAATGCCTTTTCAAAATCTTCATAGTTGGATTGTTCAAGGCCGCCTGTTTTTTGCTTCCATTTATTGACTTGTGCTATAAAAGAAGGACGATAATTTTTTTTTAACTGATTGTATTCATCAATACCAATAATCACAGCGCTTGTTTTTCCGTGTTTTGTAATTTCTATAACTTCGCCATTTTCTGCGATTGTGACGTATTCACTTAGTTTAGCTTTAATATCAAAAAGAGGAGCTGTCATAAAAACCTCCTATAATGTTGTTTAATATGGTTATATAATAGTTATATTGGGGGTTTATGGCAAATAAAAAATTGCTGATTACCCAAATCGCGTGAGGGGGCGTTGCGGAAAGACCACAGCCCGAATGGGCTAGGACTTGTAGCAAGCACCCGACGGTGAAAGCGGAGCTTGAACCGGCACGCCCAAAAATAAAAAACAACTTTTGTTCATTTTAAAAATCGTGGTATAATTTTTTTATGCAAATTATTCGTTCTGCCACACAAGGGGAAGTTGTTCTTTCCTTTTTACAAGGTGAATTTGAATCGTCCCGATTTGGGGAAGAACTTCGGCAAGTGTTAGATTTTTTTGGATTTTCTTATTCGCTTATTTCTGACGGTGATTTTTGTGATGAAAAACAAAATGAGGACCGTTTAAAAGTTTTTAAAAAGTTTAGAGGTTTTCCAGACCAAGATTTGTTTGAACGGTTTCCAAAAGATATTGAATGGAGTTTTGTGCAGTTTTCTAAAGAGAATTTTTTCAATTGTTACTATATTAACTACAGTTATTGGAACGAACTTTCTGATTTTACTTCCCAGCCCACAACTGCCTGCAAAAATATTTTGGCAGGAAAAGAAGTTTTTGGAGTTTCTAACAAAAATTTTTTGCGGGGCAAGGAACTTCTTGGAAAAGTTCAGTTTCCCCCTGTAATTTTACTTTCTTGTAATCCTAAAAAGTATTT
The DNA here is from genome assembly GCA_017622055.1 of Treponema sp. Lineage (GTDB taxonomy): Bacteria > Spirochaetota > Spirochaetia > Treponematales > Treponemataceae > Treponema_D. Next base: position 1,167 of record JAGARY010000035.1, read on the forward strand.
GATTATTGAAGGTCACAGCAGAATGACGCTTTACGGTTTTAATCCCAACTTTTTTGAGGGAACTTTTGGATATATTGGTAAAGTGTCTTCTGCTCAAATGGCTTTTTATGATAATCGAATGGTTTAGACTAATTTACTTCAATAAAATCTAGGGCCAAATCTCCTTCAAGACATTCCAAAACTAAAGTGTGATTTTTGTTTTCCAGATTCAGTTTTGAAAAAATTATCTGGCGAAAATCATTTTTTTCAATTAAGTAGTTTTTTTCAATTATTTGATTATCTAAAGTGATTTTTATTTTGCATTTTTCTTCAATTTTGCCGCAAAGATTAAATCCTTTTCCTGTAAAATTAATTGAAGCAATTCCACCTTTTTGAGCTTTTGAACAAGTCCGTTTTAAATGTTTAAAACTTGACATTGTAATGTGTTCCCAATTTTCGTTATAAGAAAAACATTTGTTTGTGTTGTTGAATCTTGTGATGTAAGGATTTTCCAAAGGTTCAATTTTTAAATTGCAAAATTCGTTTTCATTAAAACTGCTGTAAATTGAACTTCTTCCAGCACCAGTTTTCATTTCACTTTTTTTACATTGATGATTTGCAACTTCTTTTTCATTTATTAATGCCACAATCTGATTATCTTGTGCAAAAATTTTTAAAGTTTGCCAATCATAAATATTTTCTGTTTCAAATTTTCCTTCCAAGTGGCAAAAATCATTTTCTAGCAAATGCCAAGTTTTGTCTTCTGTAATTTTGAGCCACCATCCACTTGTTGCTCTGTCTGCTAAAAAATATCGCAATCCAACACCAACGTAATTTTCTTTTTGATTTTTACTAGGATTTAATTTTGCCTTAATTTCCACAGAATAATTAAACCATCTGTCATCTCCAAAATTTGTTACAGGATTTGGAGTATAGCCCCAATCTGTTGCTTTTGTTTGTGGCGTAATTTTTTGTTTTAAAACATTTTTTCCATCAATTTGTTCAATTTCAAAAGCACCGCCCATATCTGTTGTAAATTTTGGATTTGGCAAAATGATTTTTTCATAACAATCAGGTAAAAAATTATCTTTGTAGGGAAGGGCCATTATTGTATTTTCATTTTGATACAAATCTGCAAGTTCGTTTTTTATATCAAAATCAATTTTGTTGTCTCCAATTGTTGTAATTGTTACAAGAGAATTTTTTGGAATTTTTGCACTAAATTTTCCTTTTTCAATCAAAATCTCATTTTTTACAAAATAATTTGTTTTCCAATTTTCGTAATCTGATTTTTCTGGGCAAGTAGAAATCCACATATTAATTTTTTTATGATTTTTCATCAATTTTTCAATTTCAAAATCATATTCTAAATCTTCATTTGTCTGATTTGTAATTACTGTTGAAAAATCTTTTTCATCATCACTTATTGCTGTTATAAAACTATATTTTGTATCAAACACACAATGATTTTTATTTATTCCATCGTTGTGGCAAGCGTTATCTAAATAATACCAACCTTTTTGAATGAATTTTGAAAAATGTAAACACATATAATATCCAGACTCTTTTTCAAAATATCCGTTCCAAGGTGTGTTTGCCGTAATCAATTGTTTATTGCAAAAACAAACTCCATCGTAATAAGCACTTACAACTGGTTGAAATTGATGCATTGTCATTTTTCCACGAGGATACATGGCAATAATTCTGTTTGCTGTATCAATAAATCCATTTGTTTGTGAAATTACATTTTCTCCAAATCTGTATATTTCTTTATCAAAACTCATTGGAGGGCTTCCTTCTGTAAACCAAACTGTTTTTCCATCTTTTTCAAATAGTTCAAAAGTTGCTTCTGTAGATTCACTTGTATAATGACTTCCAATTATATCTACAGCGTCTTTTAATTGGGGATTATTTTTCATATTTTCACTAATCCACCAAGCATTTTCTTCATCTGCGGCAACAACTTTTATTGAAGAATAATCGTAAGAACAATTTTTTTCTGATTTTAATGCTTTTGAAAAATAAATAATCCAGTCTTGTTCTATGCCTCGTTCGTTTCTGTTTGCACTTAAATAATCAAATTTTATTCCAAAATTTTTGTAAGCGGCTTCTAAGTTTTCTTTATACCATTTATATCTGGCTGCAAAAATATCTTTTGAATCAGAAACCCATTTTGGTTCGCTCCACCAAAGCATATCAAGTGTTAAATCTGGTCTGATTTTTTTTGCGTCGGCGGCAAGAATAAATCCTGCTCCTCTAAACACATTGCATTCTTCCTTTTCAGTTCGTTTTGTGGCTGGTTCTGTTCCTGAAGTTGAATTTACATCTGAACCCATTTCTATTTTTAAATGATTTATTCCAATTTTATCTTTGTCAAAAATTAAATGAAGAATTTCCCAATATTTTTCTGGGCATTCTCTTTTGTAATCTAAAAGAAGGCGAGAAGAATTATTTCCACTTACCATTCCAAATCCGTAGTATTTTGTATTTTCTTTTTTAGATAATTTTTCTGCGTTAATTTTTATGTTCATATCAAAATTATCACCTTATATTTTCCATTTTTCAATGAAAATCCATAATATAATAAAAAATTCTTAAATGACAAAAAATCATAAATTGTAAAAACAATGTAATTGATGTATAATATTTTTAGGATTTTTTTGTTGGAGTTTTTATGAAGAGATTAGAAATTGAATCTCCTGGACATGAAGCTAAAGCTTTTGGTGAAATTGGGAATTTTGCATCAAGACGCATAAAGTCAAGTCCTTTGGGTGTTTGTCCTGTTGATTATACTTTAAACGTAATTAATTTAGCTCACGCTCAGTCATGTGGAAAATGTACTCCTTGCCGAATTGGTTTAGGTCAATTAACAAAGCTGATTGAGTCTATTTTACTGGGACAAGGAAGTGTAGAAAGTCTTAGTTTAATAGAAGAAACTGCAAAATCAATTTTAGATACTGCCGATTGTGCAATTGGTTATGAAGCAGCAAAAATTGCTTTGGTAAGTGTAAAAAATTTTAGAGCAGAATATTTGGCTCATATTAACGAACAACAATGTTATTATGGTGTTAGTCATGCCATTCCTTGTACAGCAGTTTGTCCTGCTCATGTTGATGTTCCCGGTTACATCGCTTTGGTAAAAGCGGGAAATTATAACGATGCAGTTCGGTTAATTCGTAAAGATAATCCATTCCCAAGTGTTTGTGGTTATGTTTGTGAACATCCTTGTGAAGATATTTGTCGACGTGGAATTGTTGACGCTCCTGTAAATATTTGTGGACTAAAAAGATACGCTGTTGATAACGCAAAAGATATTCCTCTTCCAAAAATTGCAGAAAAAACTGGAAAAAAAGTTGCAATTGTTGGTGGCGGTCCTGGTGGTCTTACAACGGCATATTTTTTAACTTTAATGGGCCACGAAACTGTTGTTTACGAACAACGTCATAAACTTGGCGGAATGCTTCGTTACGGAATTCCAGATTATCGTTTGCCAGAAGATGTTTTAGATTCTGATATTGATTACATTTTAAAATCTGGGGTAAAAGTTGTTTTAGATTCTTATGTTGGTGGAAATGTAAAAATTGATGATTTAACAAAAGAATATGATGCAGTTTACATTTCTATTGGTGCTCATGATGATAAAAAAATTGGTTGTCCTGGTGAAGATTCAAATAATGTTGTAAGTGCTGTAAAAATGCTTAGGGATGTAGGTGAAGGAAACGCTCCAAATTTAGATGGAAAACGTGTTTGTGTTGTTGGCGGTGGAAACGTTGCCATGGATGCAACTCGTACAAGTTTGCGTTTGGGTGCAAGTCACGTTTCTTGTGTTTATCGTCGCCGCATAGAAGATATGACAGCTTTAGCAGAAGAAATTGCAGAAGCTCAGGCTGAAGGTGCAGAAATCAAAACTTTATTTGCTCCAGATCATATTGAAGCAGACGAAAATGGTAATGTTTGTGCTTTGTGGGTTCAACCTCAAATTATTAGTGATGTTTCTTCTGATGGACGCACAAATGTAAAAAATGCAGATAAACCTTTAGTTAGAATTCCTTGTGATTATATAATTGTGGCAATTGGTCAAAGTATTGAATCAAAACATTTTGAGCAAAGCGGAATTTTAACAAAACGTGGTGCAATTCAAGCGGAAAAATCATGTTTTGTTCCTGGAAGTAAAAATGTTTTTGCTGGTGGTGATGCTGTTTCTGGACCTGCAACTGTAATTAGAGCTGTTGCCGCTGGAAAAGTTGCTGCTGCGAATATTGATGAATTCTTAGGCTTTAATCACAAAATTACAGTTGATGTTGAAGTTCCTTCTCCATCTCTCACAAATACTCCAGCCACTGGGCGGGTAAATTTAACTTGCCGAAACATTGAAAAAATTAAAGATGATTTTGATTTAGTTTCTGTTGGAATGAGCGAAGAAGAAAAAAATCAAGAATGTTCAAGATGTTTGCGTTGTGATCATTTTGGTTTTGGAATTTTTAAGGGAGGAAGAAACATAGAATGGTAAATATTACAATAAATGATAAACCTGTAGTTGTAAAAGAAGGAACAACTATTATGGATGCGGCTTCTATTGCCGGTGTTTACATTCCTCATTTGTGTTTTTTAAAAGAAATTAACGAAATTGGGGCGTGTCGTCTTTGTTGTGTTGAAGTTGAAGGTGAAGATAAATTAATTCCTGCTTGTGATAACGTAGTTTTTGAAGGAATGAAAATAATTATAAATAGTCCAAGAGTTAGAAGTGCATGCAGAACTAATTTACAGTTGATTATGAGTGAGCATGATGGAAAATGTACAAATTGTACAAGAAACCAAAACTGTCAATTACAAAAACTAGCTTCAGATTTTAATCTTTTGAACAGTAGATACGAAAAAAACTTTAAATTGCAAAAATTTGAAACTTGGAACAACGATTTTCCAATTATTCGTGATGCAGCAAAATGTGTTCAATGTATGCGTTGTATTCAAATTTGTGACAAAGTTCAATCTATGAAGATTTGGGATTTAATTGGAACTGGAAGCCGAACTCGAGTTGGAATTTCTAGAAATGTTTCAATTGAAAAAACTGATTGTACAATGTGTGGTCAATGTATTACCCATTGTCCTGTTGGTGCTTTGCACGAACGTGAAGATATTGGACGTGTTGTTTCTGCAATTGAAAATCCAGATTTGATTACAGTAGTTCAAATTGCTCCTGCAGTTCGTGCTGCTTGGGGTGAAGAATTTGGTCTTACCGAAAAAGAATCTTCTGTAAACAGACTTGCTGCATGTTTAAAGAAAATCGGTGTAGATTACGTTTTTGATTCTTGTTTTTCTGCTGATTTAACAATTATGGAAGAAGGAACTGAATTTCTTGAACGCAAAAAAAATGGTGATTTAGATGAATTTCCAATGTTTACAAGTTGTTGTCCTGGTTGGATTAATTTTGTTAAATCAGAATTTCCAGAATTTAAGGCCCAACTTTCTACTGCAAAAAGTCCACAACAAATGTTTGGTTCTGTAACAAAAAATTATTTTGCTAAAAAGATTGGTGTTTCAGCTTCAAAAATTTGTTGTATTTCTATAATGCCTTGTACTGCAAAAAAAGGTGAATGTGAATTGCCTTCAATGAAAAATCACAATGGAATAAAGGATGTTGATTTTGTTTTGACAACTCGGGAAGTTGTAAAATTAATAAAATCAGAACGAATTTTTCCTAAAGAAATTGAAGAAGTTCCATTTGATAGCATTTTGCAAAAATATACTGGTGCGGCTGTAATTTTTGGAACAACTGGTGGTGTTATGGAAGCGGCATTACGTACTGCAGCCTATGTTGTTACATCCAAAAATCCAGAGCCAAATGCTTTTGATTCATTGCATACAGCAGAAATTACAAAAGAAAAACCTTGGCGAGATTCAATCATCTCTTTACCAATTGGTGATGTTTCTGTTGCTGTTGTAAATGGTCTTGGAAATGCTAGAAAACTTTGCGAAGCATTGCTACGAAAAGAAGTAAAATACGATTTTGTAGAAGTTATGGCTTGTCCTGGCGGATGTGTTGGTGGTGGAGGGCAACCAATTAATTGTGAAGATATTGAAATGGCTGGAACAAGAAGCAAAATTCTTCATAATTTAGATTCTAATATGCCAATTCGCTATAGCCACGAAAACCAAGACGTAAAAGAATTATACAACGATTTATTGCAAGCTCCTTTAAGTCATAAATCAGAAGAATTGTTGCATGTAAATCATTAAGATGTTTGAAAAATCTTTTGGGAAGGGAGATTGCCACGCTGCTTCTCTCCTCCCAATTGACAAGAAAATAGATTGTCGCATCAAGTGCGACAATGACATGGAATTTATCCAATTATTTCTTTTGCACGTTCCAAGGCTGCATTAATATTATCAAAAATATTTTCACGACCAATTTTTTCTGTCATGCCAGTTTTTTCACAAAGCATAAATGGTTGTGTATGAATTCCGCTCAAAACAATTGTAATGCCCTTTCTATCGCAAGCCGCTTTACATTGTTCCAATGCACGAATTCCACCTGCGTCCAAATACAATGTGTTTCTCATGCGCAAAATTAAAACTTTGTAATTGTTTTTTGTTCTTTCCATTGCAAGTTCAAATTTACGGATTGTACCAAAAAACAACGGACCGTTAATTTCGTAAATCATTACATCTTTTGGAATTTCAATTTGTTCATCATAATCATTTGTTTTTGCACCTTCAAAAATGCCTTTGTTTCCTGATGTAACTTCCGAAAGTTCCACAATTTTTTTAATGAATAAAAGTCCTGAAATAATCAAACCAATTGAAATTGCGTAAGTTAAATCTACAAAAACTGTAATCAAGAATGTAATTAACAAAATTGCAATATCAGATTTTTGACCTTTTGCTAACGCTTTAATTGCTGGCAAACCTGCCATGTTCCAAGCAACGCTAATCAAAACTGCCGCCAAAGCTGCCATTGGAATATATTCAACATATTTTCCAAACAAAAGCATAATCAGCAAAAGTGTAATTGCGTGAATAATTCCTGCAATTGGAGTTCGACCACCGTTGTTAATATTTGTTGCAGTTCTGGCAATTGCACCTGTTGCTGGAAGTCCACCAAAAAGTGGGCTAAAAATGTTTGCAATTCCCTGACCAATTAATTCGTTATCTGAATTATGTTTTGAACCAATCATACCGTCTGCAACAACTGCCGAAAGCAAAGATTCAATAGCAGCTAAAACTGCAATTGAACAAGCAGTTGGAAAAACAGTTTTAATTGTTTGGAAACTCAAAGCTGGTAATTGAGGTTTTGGTAAAGACGAAGGAATTGAATATCTGTCTTTAATGATGTCTGTGTGTAAGTCAAAACAATTAGAAAGAATTATGTTTGCCACAGTTGCTAAAATAATTACAATTAATGAGCCTGGAATTTTATTTGTAACTTTTGGCCACAAGAAAATAATTACAAGACAAACTAATGCCATTATAAATGAATACCAATTAATAGTAGAAATTGAAGAAATGTAAACTAAAATCTTTCCTACAAAAGTTCCTGGCATTTTAGCATAAGACTGACCCAAAATTTCAATTGGTTTTGAAAAATCTGGGGCTAATCCCAAAAAATCACCAATTTGACCTGTTGCAATAGTTACCGCAATTCCTGCTGTAAAACCAATTACAATTGTATATGGAATAAATTGAACTAATCCACCAAGTTTAAAAACTCCAAGAAGAATCAAAATAATTCCAGCCAAAACAGTGGCAGTTGCAAGACCTGTCATGCCCAATGACGGATCATTAACAATCTTGTAAATAATTACAGTAAATGCCCCTGTTGGACCACCAATTTGACATTTTGTTCCACCAAAAGCTGCAATACAGAATCCTGCAATAATTGCAGTGTAAAGACCTGTTTCTGGGCTGCAACCTGAAGCAATTGCAAAAGCAATAGAAAGGGGAAGCGCAACAATCCCCACAATAATTCCCGCTATAACATCAGTAAAAAAACTTTTTGAATTATAGCCCTTTAATGAATTTAATAACTCTGGTTTGTACATAATGGAATATAATGCCCATTTTTTTCATAAAATGCAATATGTTGTAGTTTTAATCACTTTGACTAAAAAGAAAATTGAAATTTTGTTGATAAGCTTACAGTCGAGTCGTGTCTGTCAAAGTGCGGTTGTGCTGCTAAAGAAAAGATTGTATCAAAATTGTTTTCGCTTTGCTCAACAATTTTGAAGTACGCAGACACAAATGCACTTTGCATCC
>JAGARY010000448.1 GCA_017622055.1 Treponema sp.
AGAAATCTCAACAACATGTAAAGCTTATCTTTTTATAATTGAAATAGATGATGTATCTCAAAATGCTTCAGAATTAATAAACATTTTGAATGATAAAACGTGGTTATCAAAATTGGATTTACTTTCAAGAACTGACTTTGAAGAATGTGCAAAAACCACAATTGAAAAGATGCTCTCCATATTTAATGATGCACAATCAACAAACTCCATAAAAGATGAATTTGGAGAGAATTTGGTGTCAATGAATGCTCAGAGAACTCTGCAATCTGAATTAGATCATGTCCCGATTACATTGTCAGAAATTTGGGGGAAGAAAAAAAGTGGCAATCCAGGGTTTGATTTTCATACATATGATCAAGGAAATGATTTAGTAACTTTTGGAGAAGCAAAATATAATAGTAATGGAACTTCAATAAAAAATGCTGTTGATCAAATAAACACATTTATTACAGAGACTCCGAATAAAGATAAAACAGATTTAATTGAATTAAGAGCATTAGGAGTTCCTGAATCTGCCCTTTATAAGGTTTATAATGATAGAGAAAGAAATCTAGCGGCTGCATTTTCTATTGTAGAAAAGGTAAGAAAATTTAATATTACTTATTTTTTGAAACAAGATTATATAAAGCAACTTTTACGTGAGAAGAATGAAATTTACTTTATAGGGGTAAAAAGTAAATGAATAAAATCCAACAAATATTTGAGAATCCAGCTAACGCGGAGCAAATTATAAATGAAATTATAAATTCAATTCATAATAATGGACCAATCAATGGAGAAGATCTAGAATTCTTAGCAATCATAAAAGAAAAATACCCTGAATTATTCGACAAGTACGAAAATGATATCTTATTTCTTCTTGGATTGTTTTATAAAACAGAAGCCCCATCTGATGTAATTTCATTGTTATATAATTCTTACAAAGATAAGATTAAAGAATTAACAGGAAAAACTTATACGCCAATTCAAGCACAGATATATAAAAATATACTGGATAATACAATTTATTCATTTTCTGCTCCTACTAGTGCCGGAAAATCACACTTATTACGAGATCTTTTAGATAATATAAAAAAAGATATTGTAATTGTGGTCCCATCAAGATCATTAATAGGCGAGTATTTAATTCTGCTCAGAGAACACTATAAAGATGATAGTAGTGTATTAATATTAGAGTTTGTTGATGATATTAATAAACTGAAAACGAGAAAGAGGGTTTTTGTTTTAACTCCAGAGAGAGTTAATGAAATATATAAATATGATTTTGATATAGGATTGTTTATATTTGATGAAGCTCAACTTGCAGATGACAGGAGACGCGGTGTAAATTTTGAAAGAATTGTAAAAAAGAGCGAAAAAAAATATCCAAAGGCAAAGAAAATATTTGCTCATCCTTTTGTTGATAATCCTGAAGCAATTTATGATAAATTCAATTTACAACAAAAAAGAGTAAGTGATTCATTTAAACAATCGACTGTTGGAAAAATATTTTTGATAAAAGATGAAAATCAATATGTATGTTTTAATCCATACAAACAAGATGGACATCATAAAAAAAATCTAATACTGTTACCAGAAGATAATGATTTTATTGAAAGGCTTATAAAAGAAAACAAAACAGTATTAATTTATACTTCAAAGCATACTATTGTAACAGGTGAATTTGAAGAAAAATTTGAACGGTATATAAAGTTATGTCCAGAAATTACAGACAGCAATATCAATGAAATTATAACAAATATTGAAGAGATTTTGGATGTAAATGAAGAAAAAATATCAAACATTGTAAGGATGTTAAAATATGGAATTGTTGTCCATCATGGCTCAATACCTTTGAATGTAAGGTATTGGCTAGAAAAATTCATTCGTTCTGGATATGCAAAAATGTGTTTCTCAACATCAACTTTAATTTATGGTATCAATATGCCTTTTGATGCAATCTATATAGACAAGTTTAAGTTTGATGGTGTAACAGAAGATGAAAGATCTTTACAAATGAAAAACTTATTAGGGCGTGCTGGAAGAACAAATGCCAATACAAAAAATTTTGATTATGGTTATGTGATTGTAAAAAAGAGTAGTTTACCAACATTTAGGAAAAGATTTCTTGAATCATCTCAAATTATGAAAGAGTCTGTGTTGGAACAGCCCATAGAAGATTTAGATGTTTTTGATAAGGAAAATATTCAAGCAGAAAAGAATAATGAAATAGTAGATGAATTTACAGAACCGAAAACAAGAGTAGAACGACTAAGTTCTGATGAAATAATGGAATCAGTGAAGCAATTAATTGATATCCTCTTTTTTAATTCTACAAAAATACGAGATGAAAAAACTTTCTCTAATGAAGAACGCAATTTGGTTCAAAATATATTAAAAAATATTTTTGAGAAATATATTAATAGAAATATGTATAAAGGTGAACTAAATATTTTTAATACAGGAATGACTATTATGCTTTGGATTATGCAAGGTGAATCTTTTAAACGTATTCTAAATAAAAGGTATGTATATTTAACGAATTTCAACGAACGAAGGATATTAAAAAAAGAATTTGAAGTAGGACATATTTCACTTGAATATTATACGAGAGCTTTATCGAATATGAATGTTAATTATTCAGCTACACCATCGCATATTCCTGATAAAAAGCTTTTGAATGTCGGTTCGTCCTTTGCAGAAATGAATGCCGCAAATATAGATTATGATTCTATTGTATATGATACTTATGATTATATTGATAAAGTTGTTGAGTTTTCCATGTTGAATGCGTATGTTACAACTTTAAGCATATATCATAAAAAGACATCAGATAGTCGGGCATTAAATGTAATTAATTGTTTAAAATATGGTTCTGATGAACCAAAAACTATTTTCTTAAAACGATATGGTTTCTCTGATGACGAGATAAAAGTTATATATAACAATGTAAAAACTGTTGATGAGAATAGTATTGAATTTGAAGATTCAATAAAGAATGTTACAGATGAAATATTAAAAGACAAAATACAAAGATATGAATAGGATCCTCCCATGTCCGAAAAATACACAGTACACGATTACACAGTAGAACAAATCTTAAACTTCATCAAATCCGATGAAATCGCTATTCCAGAAATTCAGCGTCCTTTTGTTTGGAAAGGGTGGCAAGTTCGTGATTTGGTTGATTCATTGTATCAAGGTTATCCAACAGGATATTTAATTATTTCTAAAAGTCCTGATTTAAAATTAAAAGATGGCTCTCTTTCTGTTGGTAAAAAGATAATGATAGATGGTCAACAACGTGTAACCGCAATGATGACTGCTCTTGCGGAATTTGAAGTGTTCAATGCTGATTTTGAAAAGAAACATATTGCCATTTCTTACAATCCATTTGCAAAAGATGATGAAGAATGTTTTAAAGTTCAAGATAATGCTATAAAAAAAGATAAAAAATGGATTCAAGATATTTCTGTAATATTTCAAACATCATTTGACTCATTTTCTTTTGTTCA
>JAGARY010000449.1 GCA_017622055.1 Treponema sp.
GGTGGCGGAAAAGACCGGAGCACTTTGTGCGAGGACTTTGGAGCCAGGGGCGGTTGTCCGCCCCTTATTATGAAAATTTTGTGTTGGTTGTTAAAGTGGGAAAAAAAAAGTATAATATAAGAAAAGAGTTTTTTTGTGAGGTAAATTATGAGTTTGAAATTTTATAATACTATGGGTCGTAAAATGCAGGAATTTAAGCCTTTGAAGGATGGTTTTTGTGGTTTTTATGGATGTGGTCCTACTGTTTATAATTATGCTCATATTGGAAATTTGAGAGCTTATGTTTTTTTGGATATTCTTGATAGAACTCTTTGTTTTTTGGGTTATGAAAAAAAGCATGTAATGAATATTACTGATATTGGTCATTTGAGTGGCGACGCTGATGATGGTGAAGATAAAATGGTAAAACAGGCTAAGGAACGTAAACAGTCTGTTTTGGAGATTGCTGATTTTTATACTAAGGCATTTTTTAATGATATTGAACGTTTGAATATTAAAAAGCCAGATGTTGTGTGTCGCGCAACTGAGCATGTTCAGGAAATGATTGATTTGATTAAGGAAATTGAAGCTAATGGTCATACTTATATGGCTGGTGGCAATTTGTATTTTGATGTTACAACTTGTGCTGATTACGGAAAACTTGCTAATCTTAAGCTTGATGAATTGAAGGCTGGGGCTGGGGAGCGTGATGTTGTTGTAGTTGATGAAAATAAGAAAAATCCTTATGACTTTGTTTTGTGGTTTACTAAATCTAAATTTGAAGATCAGGCTTTAACTTGGGATAGTCCTTGGGGACGAGGGTATCCTGGTTGGCATATTGAATGTTCGGCTATGAGTATGAAGTATCTTGGTCGTCATTTTGATATTCACACTGGTGGTATTGATCATATTCCAATTCATCATACTAACGAAATTGCTCAAAGTGAAGGTGCTTTTTCGAAAGATGATAGAAATGCTGGTCCTTGGGTAAATTATTGGCTTCATAATGAATTTTTGGTTATTCAGAAAAATAAGGGTTCTGATGCTGGTGATGGCGATGTGGCTAAGATGTCAAAATCTAGTGGGGAATTTTTGACTTTGCAGGTTTTGGTTGATAAGGGATATGATCCTTTGGATTATAGATATTTCTTGCTTGGGGCTCATTACAGAAGTCAGGCTAAGTTTAGTTGGGATTCTATGGATTCTGCAAAAAATAGTCGTAGAGCTTTGGTAAAACGTGCGGCTCAGGTTTTTGCTAATGCTGGTGAAAAATGTGCTAGCGAAGGGGAATTGAGCGATGTTGCAAAGGAATATTTGAAAAAGTTTACTGATGCTATTGAAAATGATTTGGCAACTCCACAGGCTTTGGCTTGTTTGCAAAGTTGTATTAAAGATGGAAAATTGAAGGCCGAAGAAATTGTTTATTTGATTGATAAAATGGATAGTGTTCTTGGGTTGAATATTAAAAAATCTGTTGAAGAATTTAAGGCAGAAAACGCTGGTGCTTCTTCGGTAGTGGCTGGCGGTGGTGTTGGTTCTTCTAATGCTGATGATCCTGAAGCTGCAGAAATTGATGCTTTGGTTTTGGAAAGAACTGAGGCTAAAAAAGCAAAGGATTTTGCAAAGGCAGATGAGATTAGAAATGCTTTGACTGCTAGAGGAATTACAATTATTGATACTCCAACAGGGCCAACTTGGAAACGTAATTAATTTTTATTATTTTTAGTTGTGGATGCTATTTGTAACTAAGACAGGGGAAATGTTGTTTTTCTTGTAATAGTTACGAATAGTTTTAGATGAGAGTTTTTTTATTAAAAAAATGTGTAACTTATTTATTTGTTGAGTGTTTGTTTTATGAGTGATAGTCAGATGGGATTTTCCGAGGTGATTAATGCTGGGAATCCTGATGATTTTAGAAAAATTTATGATGCTTGCATGCAGATGTTGTTTAAAGTGTCTTCCAAAATTGTAAATGATGAAGATGCTGCTGAAGATATTGTGCATGATTCTTTAATTAAAGCGAATGAAAAGGCGTTGGAATTTCCTTCATTGAATGATGCGAAATTTTGGCTTATTCGTGTTGTAAAGAATGCGTCGTTAAATTATGTAAAAAGAAAGAGTCGCGAGAAAAAAGCTTACGAAAAGGTTCTTTATGAACAAAAAAGTGAGATGGATTCTGGTGAAGTTTCTGTATTAAAAGAAGAATCTAAAAACAAGGCTAGAGAAGCACTAAAGAAGCTTCCAACAAATCTTCAAGAAGTTGTAATTCTAAAAGAATATACTGAATTGAGTTACAAAGAAATTGGTAGAGTGTTGGGTATTACAGAGGGAAATGTAAAAGTTAGAATCTTTAGGGCTAGGGAGCAGTTAGCTAAGATAATAGGAGAAGATAATGTCTTTTTGCCCGAGTAAGGATATTCATTCTATTTATCTCGATAATGAAATGTCTGCTGAAATTAAAGCTCAATATGAAAAGCATTTAAGTTGCTGTCCAGAATGTCAAAAGCAATTGGAACAAATGCGCCAAGTTCGTAGTATTTTTGAAAAAGATAACTTGGATAGTTCTGTCGAAAAAGAATTTTTGGATGCCAGTTTTGAACGTTTGCAACTTAAAATGAAATTTTCAGATAATGTTAAGAAAACTAAAAAATCTAATTTTGTGTTTACAAATTCAAGATGGATGTATGCAGTTTCGGGAGTGGCTGCTGCGGCTTTGTTTGCACTTATTATTCCAATTAGAGTTAAGGCTTCAAATGTTAATGGTTTGAATGCTATAGATGTTACTAGAAATCCTACTATTGTTCCAACTGCTATTTCAAATAATGGAATGAGGAATATTGTAAATAATGTGTCTTTAGGTAGTGGAAATGGAATGTTAATTTCTGATAATATAGAAGGGTCGGTTCAATACGCAGGAAACGATGGTGTATTATTAAGAAGTATTCCTAGAGATTCTAGAGAAAATAGTATTGCTAACAAACTTTTAAATAATGTAACTGTTGTAAAACCTGATATTGACGATAAATCTATTTCTATAAGGATTACTATTCCAGGTTTTGATTCTGTTCCTGTTACTACAGAGATAAAAGTGCCTGTGAATGTAATAGCAGGTCAAAATTAGTGGTTTTTTCTGGAAAAGTTAGTTACATCGTTAGAAAACATCCAATTGTGAGATTTTTATGTTGTTTAGTCATAATTGGAATTATTTTTGTTTCTGTTCTTATTTTTGATAAAAAGAATAAAGCGGTTCCTCATATAGAGTCTATTGTTCCTTCTGTGGGAATTCCTGGTGACGTCGTTTTAATAAATGGCGAAAATTTTGGAAATACTAGAGATATTAGTTTTGTTGAATTTTCTGGGAATAAATTAACGGCTAGTTCATATATTTCTTGGTCTGATAATTGTATTAAATTGGTTTTGCCTGCAAATGTAAAAGATGGACTTGTTGTTGTTGGTGTAAATGGGGAAGTTTCTAATGCTGCGTTGTTTGCGAATGAAATTGATATTCCAGTTCCTGTTGAAAATTCTGTGCAATTAACAAAACCTGTTGTAAATTCTGTTAGTGTAGAAAAAGGTAAAGTTGGGGATTTAATTAAGATTTTTGGTAGCAACTTTGGTGAAAGTAGAAATAATTCTAAAGTTTTGTTTACGATTGATTACGACAAAAAAATTGAAGAGAATGATTTGAAAAGTTTTGCTTCCCTTACAGAAAATATGATTAGTTGTGATGAAACTGGATATGAGTTTTGGAGCAATAACGAAATTGAAGTGAGAATTCCAGATGGGGCTTGTTCTGGAGCGATTGTTGTAGAAGTTAGAGATGAAAAATCTGATCCAATAAAATTTACTGTTGACACTTCTGTGGGAAAAAAGAATTTTTCTAATAAGAAGATTTATTTATTGCAGTATACAGCGGATGTTGCAGATGTTGTAACAACTGATGTTTCTACAATTACTTTTAGATGTCCAATTCCTTGTAAAACTGCTTCTCAACCAACTGTGGAAATTACAGAGACTGTTCCCGAGCCAATTTTGTTGAATTATCAGAATAATTTGATTCATCAGATTACAAAAAATAGAAATAATACTCCAAAAACAGTTTTTAAGCAGACTTTTGTTTTGCCTGTGTACAAAGTGGAAAGTAATGTAAATGTTGCCAAAGTTACTTCTTTGAAAAAGGGAAGTGAAGAACTTTTTGAGCAATATTTGGTTCCAGATGATATTATTCCTAGTGATGATGAAAAAGTGATTGCTTTGGGAAAAGAAATTGTAAAGAAAGAAAAAAACATATATCGTCAGGCAAAACTTGTGTATGAGTATATGTGTGAAAAATTTATGATTTTGAAAACTGTGAGAAAAGCAGAAAGTAATCCTTTGGATATGTTTGTTGACAATTTTGGTGATGCTTATGATTTTTCTGTTATGTATTGTGCAATAATGCGTTCTTTGGGAATTCCTTGTGTTACTAATAGTGGAATTTTGATTGGAAAAAATATGGAAACTAGATCTCATTGGTGGAATGAGATTTATATAAATGGTCTTGGATGGATTCCTGTTGATGTGTCTTTAGGTGCAGGTTTGGAATATGAAAAATGGCTTGATGATTCAGAAGACAAAATGTTCTATTTTGGAAATATGGATAATCATCATATTTGTTTTTCTAGAGGTTGGACAAAACTTAAGCCTTTTAGTAAGGATAATAGAATTGTTCAACATCCAAGAAGTTTTGCTTTGCAATCTATTTGGGAAGAATCTTCTGAAGATACTTCAAAATATAGTTCTTACTGGAGTGTTCCAGTTGTAAAGGGTGTTTATTAATATTTTCTGAAAAAAATATAGAGGTGTGTTATGACTAAAATTTTAAGCGTTGGTGGTTCTATTATTGTTCCTGAAAAACCTGATACTGAGTTTTTGGGAAAATTTGTTTCTATGTGTACAGCTTGGCTTGATGAAGATAAATCAAGAAGATTGATTTTGGTTGCTGGTGGTGGAGCTCCTGCTAGAGTTTACCAAAATGCGTATGGAGAAGTTGTTGCGGCTACTGGTAAAAAAGCAGATGCCAATGCGGCTGATTGGATTGGCATTATGGCAACTAGAATTAATGCGCAACTTTTGAAGGCTTGTTTTGGTGATTACTGTAAAAATGATGTTGTATATAATCCAACTGTGGAAGATTTGAGTTTTGATGGACAGGTTTTGGTTGCTTCTGGTTGGAAACCAGGTTTTTCTACAGATACTGACGCTGTTTATTTGGGCGAAAAATTTGATGGAAAAGTGATTGTGAATCTTTCTAATATTGAAAAGGTTTATACTGATGATCCTAGAAAAAATCCTGATGCAAAACCTTTGGATAATATTAGTTGGGAAGATTTTAGAAAGATGGTTGGTGATGAATGGACTCCTGGAAAAAATTGTCCTTTTGATCCAATTGCGTCTAAAAAAGCTAGTGAACTTGGTATGAAAGTTATTTGTGCTGGCGGAAAAAATATTGAAAACATTAAGGCAATTCTTAATGATGAGGATTTTGTTGGCACAACAATTGGTGAATAGATTATTGGGGAAGTGGATTGCTTCGCTGCGCTCGCAATGACGATAAATTTTGTTCGTACAGGCGAAGTTTTTTGTTCGCAATGACGGTGGTGGAATTATTGGGAGAGAGTGATTTCTTTGCTACGCTCGCAATGACGGTAAATTTTGCCAGCAATGGCGATGAGAGTGAGTTGTGGCATTCCTATTCCCTACATTTGATAGGGAATCTTTTTAGTTTACAAAATCTGACATTTTTGAGAGGATTGCGTCTAGTTTGTTGCCGTATTCTTTGTCTGTGGCCCAAGTTCCGGCAAGACCAAAAATGTCTTCTACAAATTTTGTTTTATGGACCCAAGAATAGCGTGGGTCTATTAATTCATTGTTAAGTGATACGTCTTGGGTTGTGGCGTATGCTTGTAAGTGTTGAATGTGGGCACGAACTCCCATTTGTTTAGTTTCAAAAACGCAGCCAGGATTATTTATGTCCATGGCTCCAAGCCCGCAAAAGTTATTCATTTCTGGAGTAACTAAGTTTCCAAATCTTAAGTATCCTGTTTCCAAACACATTTGTGCAAATGCTACGTCTGAATTAATGTTTTCTTGAGCGGCTTCGGAAATATAGTAGCCGGCAAAGGTTATCATATCTTCGTAATTGTAATCTGGATTTTGTGAAAGGAAAAACGAAGTAAGTTGAAATTCATTTAGGATTCCTTGTCCTAATATCTTTCTTGAAAGTTGAATCTGTTTTTTTTCTGTAGGAATTGTTTTACAGTTTGTAAAAATTAGTAAAGAATGGACTAAAACTAATAAAAATATGTAAGAAACTCTGTTTTTTTGAGAAAATTTAAATTTTTTTTGAAAATTTTGATTTTTTTTCATTTTAACTTGCACAAATTTTACCTTTTTTTCCTAATTATATAGTAATGGAAAATAAAAATAAACCTGATATTAGAGAAAGGACCATAGAAAATGGTCTTTTGTATCCTACAAATGTGGAATTGTTGATGCTTATATTAGGAAGTGGAAATAAGGATATGTCTGTAGAAGTGATGGCTCAAAAGATTAATGATGTTTTAACAGATTCAAATTTGGAAGACGTTGTTGAAAATCTTTTGAAAGTAAAAGGCGTTGGGCAAGGAAAAGCCTTGGCTGTTGCTGCTGCATTGGAACTGGGGCGAAGACATTGTTCTCATTTAAAAGCTCATATTCAATCACCAGAGGATATTTTGCCTTATGTGCAAAATTATGCTATGTGTGGAAAAGAGCATTTTGTAATGATTACCCTAAATGGTGGCCACGAGATTATCAAGATTCATTTGATTTCTGTTGGAACTGTAAATAAAACTATTATTCATCCAAGAGAAGTTTTTAGGGAAGCGATAAAAGAAAATGCATCATCAATTGTGATTTGTCATAATCATCCTTCTGGAAATTGTGCTCCTTCTGATGAAGATATTGAAACTACAAAGTACTTGATTGAAGCGTCGAACTTAATTGGAATTCCAATCTTAGATCATATTATTTTTGATTGTGATTCTTATTATAGTTTTTTGGAACATGAGTTTTTGTTTGGGGGTAGGATTGAAAGTGCGTAAAACACCGGTCGTCAACACGTTGACATAAAATCTATTCTTATTTTATACTGTTATATTAGGTAAAAACTACTATAGTAGAGAGTTGATTTATGAAAAAAGAAGTAGCTACAATTGGAGATGTAAAATTTCCAATTGGTGTGAAATTAGCAATTATTATTGGATTTATTGTTTTAGTTTCTCTTGGTGCAGTAACTATTTTAAATAGTCATTTTGTTGGTCAAGACGTAAAAATCACAGCGGAAAATCAAAATCTTTCAATCAACACAAGTAATGCTAGCATAGTGGAAGATAAATTTTCAACTGTGCGTTCTAACGTTTTTCAATTATTAGACTTGTTAAGTGTTGCTACTGGTGGTAGAACATCGGCTTTTGCAAAACAAGCAGAAGTTTTTTTTCTTTGAACGAAATCAAGATATTTCAAGTATTCATATTCTTTCTGCAGATAGCAATTTGGTTCAAAATAATTCAGATGTAAAAATTATCAATAATAGATTTTTTATTTCTAACGAGTTAGATACAAGTTGTGTAGATTCTTTTATTTCTTCTATCAATACGGAAATTTCTCGTTCCTGTGTTGGAGAAATTATTGCTATAAACGCTTCCCCGTATTTTGGAATTCCTATGATTTCTATGCTTTTTCCTTATAAAGAAAGTGGTAGAGACCAAACTTGTATAATTACTTTTTCTATTGAATCTATTTCTGAAATTCTTGGCACTAATTCAATCAATACAACATTTATAATTAACGATTCTGACGATTTACTTTATCATCCTGAAACATCTAGAATCTTAAACGGTGAAAATATTAAAAATGACGAATTAATTCAAGCAATGCGATTAAATAATCAAAATAATGATGATAGTCGTCAGATTCCTTATGATGTGATTGATGAAAAAGGAAAATCAAAATCATATTACGGTGCTTATGAAAAGCTTTCTTTTGGTGATATTGTAATTTTAACTACAGTTCCTTTTGACACAATTTTGGAAGGTGTTAGAACAACTAGAAGAAACAATATTTATTTAACAGCAGCAGTTTTCTTTCTTTCAATTATGTTTATTTTGATTTTTTCTAGATACGGAATTTCATTGCATTTAAGAAAATTAACTGGAATTGCAGATGAAATTCAAAAAGGAAACTTTGATACTCCGTTGTTTGATGAATTGAACGTTAACAGAAAAGACGAAATTGGTGTTTTAAATCAAAGTTCTAAAGATGAAAGAGATTTTCTTCAGACTTTTGCAAAATTTACAAATAAAGGTGTTGCAAAAGCAATTGCTCGTAAAGAAATTGATTTTGAACCTCACTTAAAAGATGTAACAATTTTCTTTAGCGATATTCGTGGGTTTACTGCAATTAGTGATGGATTTAAAAATCGATTTGAAAACGATTCTCCAAAAGAAATTATTGGATTTTTGAATGATTACATGAGTCGCATGGTAAATTGTATTACTTTAAGTGGCGGAAATGTAGATAAATTTGAAGGCGATGCAATTATGGCAGTGTGGGGATTGTTGCGAGATGATAATCTTGATTTTGAAAAAATGCCAGATTCTGATGCACGTAAAAATGAATTGGAACAAAAACATCAAAGCCATGTGGAAAAAGATGCTTTAAACGCAATCACTGGAACAATTGCAATGCGTTACGCTTTGATGAAATATAACAAAGACGCAGAAATTTTTACCCAAGCTCATAAAAATGAAGAACGACCACAATATAAACCTCATATTCAAATTGGATGTGGGTTAAACACAGGGCGTGCAACTTGTGGAATTATGGGGTCTGATGACAAAATGGAATATACTGCCATTGGAGACGCTGTAAACTTTGCTTCCAGAACTGAAAGTTCAAACAAACTTTGTGGAACAGATATTTTGATTACAGAAGATACATACAATCTTTTAAAACAAAAATATATTCGCTGTAAAGAAAACAATTTTACAATTGCAGAGGAAAATTTAGCTAACGAAATTATTGTAGAAATGATTCCTGTGGAATTTGAAGTAAAAGGAAAAGGCATTCAGCATTTTTACGGTGTTGTAAATATGCCAAACTTTAACATTGAACAATTCTTCAAACAAGGAGACCCTTCTTTTGAAGCAGACAGCGATTGTATAAAAGCAGTTGGTCCAACTGGTCCAAAAACATTAAACGAAGTTCGCGTAATGCTTGGAATTCCAATTCCTGATTTTGAAAAGGTAGATTTAAATGCAGAAGAAAATAAAATCCAAGCAAAATGATAGTTTATTTAAATATTTTGTAATTACAATTTTCATTTGTTTGATTGGAGCATTCATTAGTTCGGCATTATTTTACAAAGGATTTTTTAGGGCACTTACAAAATTAAACGAAGAACCAATTGCAACTATTACTTTTAAATATAAAACTGCTCAACGAAAATTTTTGGAACGTGTTGTTTGGGATAGATTAAGACAGAATTCTCCTGTTTATAACGGCGACACTATTCACACAGAAAATCTTGCAGAAGCTACTGTTTATTTTATTGACGGCAACGTAATGAATCTTTCTGAAAATACAATGGCACAAGTGTTTTTGTCTGAAGACAAGCTTCTTACTGCGGAATTAACAGATGGATACGCTACTGTAGACGCAGGAGAAGCGGGAGCTGGTGTTGTTTTGGTTGCCGACGGAATGGAAATTGCTTTGGAAGCAGGTTCTTCTGTGGGTGCTGGAATTGAGTCAAAAAGCAAATCATCTGGAGTTGTTGGTGAATCGTCTTTGGAAAAAGAAGAAGTGCAAAAAGAAACAGAAGAAAAACGTGGACTTTCTGTTCAAGTGTTAAAGGGAAATGCTGTTGTTCAAAGTGAAGATGGAACAAAAGTTGACGTTGTGGAAGGTCAGGGAATTGCTTTTGATAAACAAGGGCAATCGTTGCCAGTTTTGGTTGTAACGAATCCTTTGCCAAATTCAAAAGTTTTATCTACAACCGAAGAAAAAGTTTTGGTGCCTTTTAAATGGAATTTTGGAGAAACAAAAATATCAGAAAATCAAAAAGTTTATTTAACAGTTGCAATTGATAAAGATTTTGAAAATGTTGTGGCTTTGGAAGATATTACTAATCAAAATGAAAAACAAATTCAACTTGATGCAGAAAAATATTTTTGGAAAGTTTCTGTTGTGGAAGATGCAACAAAGGAAAAAGTTCTTACTTCTCAAAGCGGAAAACTTCAGATTATAAAATCTTTAAAACCAAATCAAATTGTTCCAGCAGAAAATGCTTCTTTTAGTTATAGAAGCAGAATTCCTTCTATTAGATTTATGTGGGGCGAAGCAAATCAAGCCACATCTTATAAAGTAGAAATTGCAACAAATCCTTCTATGGAAAACCCAATTGTAGAGCAACGCACAAATCTTACATCATTAATTATTTCAACTTTGGAATTTGGAAATTATTATTGGCGAGTAACTCCCTATTACACAATTAACAATCTTGGTTTTGCAAATCCTTCTGAAGTAAAAAGTTTTTCTGTAGAAAGAAAATCTGTGTTAAAAAAGCCATCATTGTATGTTCCTTTGGATAACGGAATTGTAAACACAGACGAAGAAATTGGTTCAATTGCTTTTTCATGGCAGCGAGAAAGTGAAGCGGAATCTTACATTGTCAAAATTGCAAATAATAGTGAATTAAAAAATCCATTTATTATAGAAACTACAAAAGATAACTTTTTTACATTTGATACAAAAAATGTAGAAAAAAAATTAAAAGATGGAAAATGGTTTTGGTCTGTTACTGTTCAAGATTTTGAAGGAACTTTGTCTGAAGCAGCTGATATTAGAACTTTTTTTGCAATGAAAGGAAAACCAGAGCAACATCTTATTGAACCGTTTGATGGATTTAAAGTTGCAGATAGTTTTGTTTTTGATACAAAATTTACTTGGAAAAAGAATTTCCCAGAAAGCTTTGAAAGTTATTTGCAAATCTCAAAAAATCAAGATTTTAGAAAGATTGAGAAAGAAGAAAAAGTTTTGGGAAATAGTTTTAGTGGAGCAAACTTAAAAGAAGGTGTTTATTATTGGCGTTTAAAATCTGTAAATACAATAGATGGTTCTGAATTTGTAACTTCGGGGCGAAAAATTGATGTTGTGGGAAATCTTGCTGCTGCAAATTTAATTGAACCTACAGAAAAGATTATTGCAAGAGAAAATGTTCCTTGTGAATTTAAATGGTCTGAAGTTTCTGATGCAAGTTATTACAAATTGATGATTTACAAAAAATCAGATAACAAACTTGTGCTTGAAGATGTTATTTACGATACAGAATATAAAACAGATTTATTCCATAATTCTATATTTGAAGATAAAACAATGTATAGATGGGAACTTCAAGCCCATGCAAATGCAATTCCAGGAATTTCAAGTCGTAGAACAGGTAAAATTGTGGAAGGGGAATTTTTGTTTGCAAGATTAAGACCTGTTTCTATTGATTTTCCTCCAAAAAATTATGTTTTAAAAGGTGAAGATGCAATTTTAAAACCTATTACTGCAAAATGGAGTTCTGTTGATAAAGTAAAATCTGCTCAGTTTGTTTTGCGAAAAGTTGATGAAGGACGTCCAATTGAAGTTATTAAAATTCCAACAGATGAACAAATGAAAGGTGAATTCAAAATTGCTCCAAATAAAGTTTTGCTGGATACTCCAGATGGAATAAAAACTGGTCGTTATGAAATTGTTGTATATGCTCAAACTCTTGATGATATTGATATTTCTAACATAGAAGAAAAGTATTTAGGAAAATTTACAGTTTTACCAATTGAACCCTTGGAGCAATCAAAAAATCTGCAAGTTTCGCCACAAAGTTTTGATATTGAATATTTGAAAAATCAAAAAAATCCAAAAACTATAACATTTAAGTGGGGAAAAGTTTCAAAGGCAACAGAATATCATTTTGAAATTATTGATCAAAAGGGAAAAAGTGTTCTTTCAGAAATAATCAAAGATAAAACTTCGTATTTGTTAGATTTTGTAAAATTACCTGATGCCCAAAAACGCATTTTTTCAAATGGAAATTTCACTTGGACTGTAAAAGGTGTTAGACGAATTGATTCTGACAAAGATGGTAAATTAGATAAAATTTTCCAAGAAGGAGCGGAATCAGAATCTTCATTTAATACAAATATTCCAACACCAACAAAATCAAAAGCTAAAGGAGCGGTAAATCCTTATGGACTTTAGAAAATGCCTTTTAGTTTTTAGTATTTTGTTTTTCTCAATGCCAATTTGCTTTGCACAGAATCAGGAAGATTTTGTAGAAAAAAATTATGTTGCAGAAACAGTTGACCTTGAATCCGAAAATGAAGAAATTGAAGATGTTGAAGAAACTACTGTTGAAGACAAATGGCAACAACTTGAATGGGAAGAAGAAAATCCTGAGTTTGTGCAATATTATGAAGTAATAATTCAAAAATATGATGAAGAATTTGTTGCTTATTCAGAAATCAACAGATTAAAAACAGAAGATAATTCTTCACATATACGAATTCAGCCACTTTTACCACCAGGATATTATCGTTTTAAAGTAATTACTTATGATTTAATTGGGCTTCCAAGTGTTGAATCTGAATGGAAAACTTTTTCAATTTACAAAGCTTTTAAACCTCAAGTTAATGATATTTCTTCAAAAGTAAACGGTTCTTCAACTCTTTATCTTGAAGAAGTGAATGATGGAATTTTTTCTGTAAGTGGGCGAAATCTGTTTGAAACTTCAAAAAATGAAAAAGATATTCAATTTACAAAATACTTTGTAGTGAATCAAAATGATAAAAAACAAAATATTTTAGTTCCAGAGATTTTAAACGTAGAAAATAATAACAGGAAAATTGAATTTCAATTAAATATGAAAGATTTAGATGTTGGTGTTTATGATTTTGTTGCAGAAGATGCCAGTGGTTTAAAAAGTGAATCTAATAATAACAGCATTTTTACAGTTAAATTTAAGAAAAAAGTTGATTTTGATTTAAGTGCTGGTTATGTTTTACCAGTTATTCTTTTTGATGACACAATTAATCACTATATGGGTTCAAATATTTGGCCACTAAGTGGAACTGTAAAAATGTCTTTTATGCCTTTTAAGCGTAGTTTTGGATATTTTGGTGTTGGTTTGGCAGGAACTTATTCAAGACTTTTTGCAGAATTCCCTCAATACAAAATTGACGGAAATTTGATTACGGCACACTTAAATTTTGTATATCAACTTCCAATTAGATTTAGAATAAAAAATTCTGAACAAAGACGGCACGCTTTTAGTTTGGAATTGCACGGTGGAATTGGAGCAACATTTTTTAATGATGTGCAATTTCATTTTTCACACAACATAGATTCAGAAAAATTAAACAGTATAAATTTAAGTTTTGATGTTGGTGGGGCAGTTCAAGTTTACATAACAAGTAGACTTTACGCGGAAATTGGTGTTGATTTTGTTATGGCTTTTATGTCTGATATGCAATTTGGTGTTTTGCATCCGTCGGTATGTATTGGTTGGCAATTCTAAAGGAAGGAGGTGTAGAAAATGGAAAAGAAAAATAAAATGAAAAAAATATTCAAAAATCTTTTTATTTTTAGTTTGATATGTATTTTTTCGTCTTGCGAATTTTTTACAGATTCCTTTAATGCGCCTGTGAAAGATTTTTTTATGGATAATACAGAAGCGGCAGCAATTGAACTTTTTGAATTTTCTTCAGAAACATACAAAAATCCAATCACAGAAAAACTTACAGTGTCTAGTTTGCAAGATGCAAATGTTGTTTTGTATTTAAGAAATCCTCAGGAATATAATTTTATTACATCTGAAAATATAACTTCTACATTTGGAAGATTTTTGCAATCAGAATATTACTTAGTTCAAGATGAAAATGATAAAAACATTATAAATTTAACAATTCCAAAGGAACTTCTTGCTAAAGCAGAAATTGAATCTCGAAATAATGAATATAACAAATCACAAAATATTTCAATAAATCTCTTTCATCCAGTTTCAAAAGCAGAATTTTTGCCATTTACTTTGGAATTTGATTGTGATACAATTCCTCCATCAGTTTTTTCTCCTGTATACTATATTACAACTTCTAGTTATCCAAATAGTTCAATGCAAAATAATTACGTAATTGCATTTAATATGCCTAAAAAATCTGAAATTAATAGCGAAAAGATTCATAATGATTTATCAAAACTTGTGATTAATGAAAAAGAATATAGTATTTCTATAGCTGATGATGGAACAATGAGTTTTCCAAATAATCCAGAAATAATTGCTGGGGATGTAAATTCTGTAGTAGGTTTTGCTCCTATTAATTCATTATTTGTAGTTGAAAATGATTATCAGCCATTTTATATCATTACAGACGAAAAATTAAGTATAAATGGTTCAGAATCTAGTTTTTCAATTTATGACAAAGGTAATTTTTTCTCAAAATCTATAATATCTTCTGAATCAAGAAAATTAGGAGATTCAAAAATAATTGCAAATGGAATAACGTATGAAACTAGTAATCAAAAGATTCTTGTAGATCAAAATTTAAATGATACCCTTGCAACAATCACTATTGTGCCTCCTGATATTTCCTTAGATTTAAAAGACACAACTGAAGCTGTTACTGATGTTAATTTAAAATATACATTAAAAAATGCGAAAACACATGAAGTAATTGAAACTGGAACAAATGATGGAAAAGGGAATGTAACTATTGAGATTCCATCTGGTACATATAGTCTTGAATGCGTAGCACATAAAGATTACTATGCTGATTCTTTTGTTACATTCCAAGAAATTGTAATAAATACAATCAATTTGTGTGTTTCTGAAGAAGGAAATGATGTTACAGGTGATGGAAGTGATTCAAATCCGTTTGCAACAATAGCAAAAGCAATTGAAAACTTTACTGATATAGCTAATGAAGAAAATACAATTTGTTTATTAAGTGATATTTTACTTACCGACGAAATAAATCTTGATACA
>JAGARY010000450.1 GCA_017622055.1 Treponema sp.
AAAATGGAATTTCAAAATAAACCAAAATTGGAACATAGTTTGAATTCTGAAGCATAGTTTTATATATTGATTTAGGGAATTTTTATGGAATTACTTTCACCAGCTGGAAATGTTGAAAAATTAGGATACGCTTACGCATACGGCGCGGACGCAGCCTACATTGGCCTAAAAAAGTTTTCTCTTCGCGTTAAGGCCGACAATTTTTACGAGGACGAATATAAAAAAGTTGTTGAACTAAAAAATCAGTATCCTGGAAAAAGACTTCATTGTGCGTTAAACATTTCTTTTCATGACGCAGATATTGATAATTTAAAATCTAACATTGAATATTTTAGACAGTATCCAATTGACGCATTTATTGTTCAAGACATTGGAATTGTTCCTCTTTTGCAAAAAGAATTTCCAAAGGCAGAACTTCATTTAAGTACACAAGCATCTTGTGTGAACAGCGAAGCGGTAAAAATGTATAAATCATTGGGTTTTAAACGAATTGTTCTTGGCCGAGAAATTTCTATTAATGAAATTAAACGCATAAAAGATTCTGTTCCAGATATGGAACTTGAAGCCTTTTGTCATGGGGCAATGTGCATTGCGTATGCTGGAAGATGTTTGATGAGTGCTTACTTAACAGGAAGAAGTGCTCAGGCTGGAGCATGCTCTCACACTTGTCGTTGGGAATACGATGTTTTGTCAAAACCAAATGGGGCAAAAGAACTTGCTCAAAGTGGACGTCTTTATTTAAGAGAACATGAACGCCCAGAAGATTTATTCCCAGTTTTTGAAGGTGAAGATTTTACTGCAATTCTTTCTAGCAAAGATTTGTGTATGATTGACCATTTGGAAGATTTGAAAAACGCTGGTGTTGATTCTTTAAAAATCGAAGGCCGCATGAAAAGTACATATTATGTTGCTTTGGTAACTCGTGCCTACAGAAAAGCGATTGATGCTTTGGAAGGAAAAATTACAGCAGAAGAAGCGGCTCCATATATTGCAGAATTAGATAATGTTAGTCACAGAGCAAGTACAACTGGTTTTTATTACAATAGAAGTGAAGCAGATAAAACTACAACTGGGGCCTCAGACAGCAAATATCAACTTACTGCCGAAATTGGCAATGCATATTCAGAAAGTCAATTTGAAGAATTGTATAATTTGAGTCAAAAAACTTATGGAGAATTTAAATCAAAACTAGATGCAATGCACCCAAATGCAAAGGCCGCAAGATTAAAAGATTTGGAAATTCATACAGACAGAAACGTTGTGCCTTTTGAAAAAAAAGAAGGTTGGAAAATCTATGAATGTACCGCTTTTAATAAACTTTCGCTAGATATGACAATTGAATTTGTTTCTCCAGAATTTGTTTCTTTAACTGCAAAACCTGGTGAATGGCAAATTATTAGCCCAGAAGACGGTACTGTAAAAAATTGGGTTTGCGACAGTCATCCATGTGTAATTTACACAAAATTTGATCTTCCAAACAAAACAATTTTGCGCACAGAAGATCCAGACTACGTTGAAGGAAAAATCCGCGACACAGGAAGATAGAAGGAAATTAAGAATTCAGAATTAAGAATTAAGAATTTTCATCTTTGCGAGTGTAGCAAAGCAATCTACTAAGTATAGATTATGTACTGGACTGCCACGACCTAAAGGTCTCGCAGTGACGTGTGATTTATCATTGTCGGACATGTTCCGACAATCATTTTTTACTCATCCCAACTTACATCTACGTTGCGTTGGTCTTTGTGAGGAATGCGTTGGTAAATTAAGCAGTCGGCACGGTGAATTGTAACACCACGCATTCTGGTAACGTACCCAGCAATTACTTGTGGATAATGTGGTTTACAACATTGAGCCAAGTTATACAAAACGTTTTTTTGCCCTTGAATCAAAACGCCTTTTTGAGGAATAATTTCTACATTTGCTAGTTCAGGATGAGTTCCCGCTTTTGAATGCTTTTTCTTTTGTTTTTTTGCATTTACGGAATGTAAATCCTGATTATTTGATC
>JAGARY010000451.1 GCA_017622055.1 Treponema sp.
ATATGAAGCCTGCATTGTCTCCATCTTTAATTGAATCTGCAAGAATTGATGGATCAAAAGAATTCTATACTTTCAATGTAATTGCTTTACCTATCATGAAACCTGCAATTGCAACTCAGGCAATTTTCTGTTTTGTAACTAGCTGGAATGATTTGTTTAAACCTTTGGTAATTTTAACAAAACAAGAATGTTATACATTACCAATTATGATATCTCTATTAAAAGGTGATATTTATAAAACCGAGCACGGATGTGTTTATTTAGGATTAACTTTAACAGCGTTGCCTTTAATCATTGTTTATTTCATTTTATCTAAATACATTGTTGCTGGTGTTGCTATGGGATCTGTTAAAGGATAGTTTTTACGACTAAAAACAAAACTTTTTAGAATTATTTCTTTTGGGTGCTATTCTAATTCATTTTGGAATAGCACTTTTTTATTTAAAAATATTTAATTTTTTTATTGTAGTTTAATTTTAAAAACGCCATAATTATATATATGGAAGAAATTCAAGGAACACGAAATCTTAAAAAAGGAATTGCTAGTTTAATTTTTTCATCTTTTAGTTTTGCATTAATGGCAATGTTTGTTCATCTTGCTGGAGACATTCCTTTTGTTCAAAAAGCATTTTTTAGAAATATCGTTGCTTTTACAGTTGCCTTGTCAATTATATTAAAAAATGAAACAAAAATTGTAGTTCCAAAAGGTTCATTTAAATATCTTTTTGCTAGATGTATAGCTGGAGCTGTTGGCGTTTTTGGTAATTTTTATGCTTTGGATAGAATTCCAATTGCAGATGCTACAATTTTAAATAAAATGGCACCTTTTTTCACTGTTTTGTTTAGTTTGATAATTCTTGGTGAAAAAGTAAAATTACTTCCATTTATGTGTGTTGCAGGTGCTTTTGTTGGTGCTGTTTTTGTAATAAAACCAAGTGTAAATATAATTCAATCTTTACCTGCAATTGTGGCTTTTTTAGGTGGGGTAGGAGCAGGAGTTGCTTATACTTGTGTTAGAAAGCTTAGTTCTTTAAAAATGACAGGTGCTTTTATAGTTTTGTTCTTTTCGGCCTTTACCTGTTTACTTTCTGTTCCTTCAATGATTTTAGATTTTACACCAATGACATTAAAACAAACATTAATTCTTATAGGGGCTGGTCTTGCTGCCGCAGGTGGTCAGTTTGGTGTTACTACAGCCTATTATAATGCACCTGCCAGAGATATTAGTGTTTATGATTATTCTCAAATCCTTTTTTCTGCTATTTTAGGATACATTGCCTTTAGACAAATTCCAGATTTTTATAGCTTAATTGGTTATGTTATTATTATTGCTATGGCAATTATTGTGTTTGTTTATAATAAAAAGAAAGGAACTGGAGTAGATATAATAGAAGAAACTATTGATTCTTAATGTTTCTTTGTTTTTTTTCAAAAAATCCCCATGATGATTTTCGATAAATGTACAATTTTTGAATAACTTAATTCTTTTATTTGACAAATGGTTTTATATAATCTAACATTAATAGTTAATATCTATTTTGTTTTTGTAATAAAATACGAAAACGTTTTCTTAAAATTTAAATTATAAAGAGGTAAAAATGCAATACGGTTACTTTGACGATGATAATGCCGAATATGTTATTACTCGTCCTGATACTCCTACAAGTTGGAGTAATTATTTAGGTTCTACAGTTTACGGTGCTGTTATTACAAACAACGCTGGTGGTTATGGTTTTTATAAATCAGGAGCTCAAGGACGTTTTATGCGTCTTCGTTTTAATGCAGTTCCAATGGATCAACCAGGTCGTTATTTTTATTTAAGAGACCAAGATGATGGTGATTTCTGGTCAGCTTCTTGGCAACCTGTTGGAAAACCTTTGGATCAGTACAAATCAGAATGTCGTCACGGTACTGCATACACTACAATCACTTCTGAATATAAGGGAATTAAATCTGAAACAAAATATTACGTTCCTCTTGGACAGAATTTTGAATATTGGAGATTAAAAGTAACAAACACTAGCGACAAAGTTCGCAAAATTCGTGTTTTCTCTTATTGTGAATTTGCTAACCAATGGAATACAACTCAAGACCAAGTAAACTTGCAATATTCTTTGTTCATTGTAAAAGGTGAAAAAGTTGCAGATAACTTGCTCCGTTATTCAATTCAAGATAACCTTTACATCCAACATCCTGAATGGGAAGTTGGTGGTGCTTACATGAGCCAATGGGTTGCATTAGTTGGAACTCCAATGACAGGTTTTGATACAAGCCGCGAAGCATTCATTGGAACTTACGGTTCTTACGAACATCCAAAAGCTGTTGTTGAAGGGGCTTGTACAAACTCAGAAGCTTACGGAGATAACTCTTGTGGTACAGTTCAAGGTGATTTGGAACTTCAACCTGGCGAAACAAAAGAAATTATGTTGATGCTTGGTATTGATGATGCAAGAGATGTTGGTGCAAAAATTGTTGCAGAATTTGGAAACTTCAAACGTGCAGATGAAGAATTTGAAAAATTAGTTACAACATGGCACAATCGTTTAGGTTCATTCAAGGCAATTACTCCAGATGAAGATATTAACCACACAATCAACGTTTGGGGGCTTTATAACTGTTTGATTACATTTGCATGGAGCCGTGCAGCTTCTTTAGTTTACAACGGAGAGCGCGATGGTCTTGGATATCGTGACTCTGTTCAAGATATTTTGGGCGTAAGTGCTGCAATTCCACAGGAAGCAGAAGAAAGATTAGTAAGACTTCTTTCTGGTCAGTGCCAAAATGGTGGTGCTATCCCTGTAATTTCTAAAGATTTTAATGCAGGACACGAAAAAGCTCCAAAAGCAGAAGAATATCGTTCAGATGACTGTCAATGGTTCTTCCACGCTGTTCCTTGTTATGTAGCAGAAACTGGAAACTTTGATTTCTATAATAAAGTTGTTCCTTATGCAGACGGTGGAGAAGCAACTGTATTTGGTCACTTAAAACGTGCTCTTGAATTCAACCTTGAAAGAATGGGAAAAGATGGAATTCCATGTGGTCTTTTGGCAGACTGGAACGACTGTCTTAAACTTGGATATCATGGTCAATCATTGTTCGTAGGATTCCAATTAAGATTAGGTCTTACAACTTATGCAGATATAGCAACTCGTCTTGGTAAAAAAGAAGAAGCTGATTGGGCTTTAGCTCACAGAAAAGCTTTGGATGAAGCAATTCAGAAAAAATGCTGGGACGGAAAATGGTTCATTTGGGCTATTGGCGAAGATGGAACTGTTTACGGAACTCAAACAATTGAAGAAGGTCAAATCTACTTTAATACACAAGTTTGGGCTGTTATGTCTTCTGCTGCAACTCCAGAACAAGCAAAACTTTGTTTGGAAGCTGTAAAAGAAAAACTTGCAACACCTTATGGATTAATGCTTTGTGCTCCTCCATTCGTAAAAACTCGTTCAGACCTTATGACTTCTGTTGTATTTTTAAAAGGTATTAAAGAAAATGCTGGTATCTTTAACCATACACAAGGTTGGGGTGTAATTGCAGAAATTATGATGGGTAATGGTGATAGAGCTTACGAATATTTAAAAGCAGCTCTTCCTGCAGCATATAACGATAAAGCAGAAATCCGCCAAAGTGAACCTTATGTAATTGGTCAAACAACATATTCTACATATTCACCACGTGCTGGTAACTGTAGAACATCTTGGCTTTCTGGTGCTGCAACATGGAACTATTATTCTACAACACAATACATGCTTGGAATTCGTCCACAATATGATGGTCTTTTAATTGATCCATGTATTAAACATGATTGGGACGGCTTTAAAGTAGAACGAAGATGGCGTGGAATGAATCTTGATATTGAAGTAAAAAATCCACAAAATGTTTGCAAAGGTATTGAATATCTTGAAGTAGATGGAAAACGCTTAGATTCAGCTGTAATTCCAGTTGATATGCTTAAAGATGGTTCAAAAATTGTTGCATATATGGGAAAAAATGCACTTCCTGTACCAACAGAAAGAGTGTAGTTTTCTAAAATGTAATCAATAATATAAGCACAGTCTTAATTAAATCAGAGATTTTTTTAGGATTGTGCTTTTTTTATAATTTTTTTCTGAGGAATAAAATGAAAGGTATAAAAAGATTTTTGTGGTTGTTGCTAATAAGTTTTTTCTTAGTTTTTTCAGCTTGTGATTCTGGTGTTGGTGGAAATGAAGGTTCTTCTGGTACTCCTTCTGTTGAGGATTCTGGTGATAAAAATAAGAATCCTGAAGTTGATGATTCTTCAGAAAATGGCAATAAAAATTTAGTTTCTGAAAAGTCTGTATCTGCTTCTGTGACAAAATCAAAATCATTTGAATTCAGAACTAATATATCTGGAAACGCTGGTGATGTTATAAAATTCTCCATGAAACTAAGAGGAGCTTCAATTTTTAAGCAAACAGGTTTTCAGTCAAAAACCTTAGATAATGAAAAATGGCATGATGGACTTTGGAAAGATAACGGAATTTTAGATGGAACTGAAACAACATTTGAAGTTACAGCCCAAGCTAATTTTCAAATATAGAATGGAAAGTGTTTGTACAAAAAGTTGTTTCAGAAAGTAAAGATACTTCCGAAGTTACTCTTTATGATATTACTATTGAAAATTCTTCAAAAAAATCTGGTTCTTTAGATGAGTCTGAAAACGAATCAGATAATGAAACTGATAATGAATCAGATAATGAATCAAATGAAGACTCTGAAGTTGATGAGAATATAAAATTTGAGTCTGATGATGTTTTTACCTCAGAAAGAACTTTTGATTTTATCTCCGACATGCAAATTGGATGGAACTTGGGTAATGCTTTAGATGCCAATAATAACGGTGTTTCTTCAGAAACCGCTTGGGGAAATCCAAAAATAACACAAACTTTATTAACAAAAGTTAAAGAAGCCGGATTTCAAGTTGTTAGAATTCCAATCACTTGGCTTGGTCACATTGGAAATGCTCCAAATTATACAATTGAAGAATCATTTTTGGATAGAGTTTCTGAGGTAGTAGGATATGCAAAAAATGCAGGATTAAAAGCAATCATTAATATTCATCATGATGGTGCAGATAGTGCTCATTGGTTAAATATAAAAGATGCAGCAACAAATTCTACTATAAACACAGCTGTAAAAAATCAACTTTATTCTATGTGGACTCAGATTGCTAAAAAATTTCCTAATTCAGAAGATTATTTAATATTTGAAACTATGAATGAAATCCACGATGGTGGATGGGGATGGGGTACTAACCGCAATGATGGCGGAAAACAGTACAATACATTAAATGAGTGGAATAAAATTTGTGTAGATGCAATTAGAAATACTGGTGCAAAAAACTTTATTTCAATTCCAGGCTATGTTACAGACCCAACATTAACTATGGATTATCTTGTTTTACCAAATGATGAATTAAATAAACTTTTTGTTACTGTGCATTTTTATGAACCAGATGCCTTTACATTGAAAGCTATAGTTCCTAAATGGGGGAAAACAGTTCCCGAATCTGAATTAAAATATGATAATCCTTATGAGGAAGGTACTTTGATATTATCTGGTGAAGAAGCAATTGATTCAATGTATAAGAAACTTAATACAAAATATATCAGAAATGGAATTCCTGTATTAGTTAGTGAATGTGGAGCTACTCATCAAGCGGGATATGAAAACTATAGACGTTATTATACAGAATATATGGTAAAATCTGCACATAATAATGGTTTAGTTCCAATTTTATGGGATAATGGTTCTTCTGGTTCTGGTCGTGAGTCTTCAGGATTGTTTGATAGAAGGAATGGTGAAATCTATTCTCATGCAAAAACAATAGTTGAGGCAGCAATAAAAGCTGCTACAACAGAATATTCTGAAATTGAATTACCATAAAAAAAAATGAGCCTGGACAAATGGGAAAACTCAGGCTCATTTAAGGTGTTTTAAATAGATTTTTATGTTAGGAGCAACTAACTATTTGTATGTTAGTGTATACTAACAGAATTGTCAATAGGAATTTAAAAAAATATATAAAAAAAAGTTGACTTCTAGAATTATAGGTATTAAAATGAATGTATAATAATATAACCCTTTATGGAGGCCTTAAAAAATGGCAAAAGTAGAATTAAAAGGTATTGGAAAAATTTACGACGGCGGTGTTCGTGCTGTAACAAATTCTAATATCACAATTGAAGACAAAGAATTCTGTGTTTTCGTAGGACCATCTGGATGTGGTAAATCAACAAC
>JAGARY010000452.1 GCA_017622055.1 Treponema sp.
AAGTTGTAACGGAGCTTCAGTCAATCACAGAACTTCCTTTACAAATTGACACAACCGATGAAAAAGTTATGGAAGCCGCAATGCGTCGCTACAACGGAAAACCACTAGTAAATTCTGTAAACGGCAAACAAGAAGTTATGGACAAAATATTCCCACTAGTAAAAAAATACGGTGGCGTTGTAATTGGTCTTACTCTAGATGAAAACGGAATTCCAGAAACTTCGGAAGGTCGCCTTAAAATTGCACAAAAAATCTACAACGAAGCACAAAAATATGGACTTTCCAAAAAAGACATCATTATTGATCCTTTGGCAATGGCAATTAGTTCCGACACAAACGCAGGCCTTGCCACACTCCAAACTGTTCAAGAAATTACAAAAATGGGCGGAAACACAAGTCTTGGAATTTCAAACGTTTCTTTTGGACTTCCAAACCGAGAATTTGTTACATCCGCTTTCTTTACAATGAACCTTACATTGGGGCTTACAGCCGCAATTATGAATCCTTTGCAGCAAGAAATGATGAAAGCCTATAAAACTTTCTGCCTCCTTTGTGGCAAAGATTCAAATTGTACAAATTATATTCAATGGAGCGATTCTATTTTGCAAGGAGGGGAAAATCTTCCCTCGTATGCTTCGCATACTGCCCAAGTTTTTGCAGAACAAAAACTTGCAAAATCAACTTCACATGAAAACAATAATGCTTTAACTACCCCTTCTAACAGGGAGAACCCCGTAACGCCCCCAACTACAACCGCAAATTCCGAACCACAAAAGGGAACACTTGAATTTGCAGTTATCCACGGCTTAAAAGAAGATGCAGCAAAAATAACAGATTCACTTTTGCAAGGAAAACAAAGCTTAGAAATCATAAATAACCACTTAATTCCAGGATTAGACTACGTTGGAAAACGTTTTGAACAAAAAACAATGTATTTACCACAACTTTTAATGGCAGCGGAAGCTGCAAAATCGGCATTTACACAAATTCGCCAACACATGGAAAAATCTGGAACAAAAGGACAATCAAAAGGCAAAATCATCATTGCAACAGTTAAGGGCGACATCCATGACATTGGAAAAAACATTGTAAAAGTTTTGCTAGAAAACTACGATTTTGAAGTAATAGATTTAGGAAAAGACGTTGCCCCAGAAGTAATTGTAGAAAAATGTAAATCAGAAAAAATACAACTAGTAGGACTTTCCGCATTAATGACAACAACTGTTGCCGCAATGGAAGAAACAATCGTTTTATTACGAAAAGAATGCCCTTGGGCAAAAGTTTGCGTAGGAGGTGCAGTAATGACACAAGAATACTCCGACCAAATTGGGGCAGACTTCTATGGGAAAGATGCCATGGATACTGTACGCTACGCAAACTCCTTGTTTAAGCCTGAATAACTCTCTCTTTATTTAGCTTTATTTTGTTCTTTTCTCTTTTAGAATCTGTAGACGATTCCCACTTTTCCGTAAATATTATTACGTTTCCAAAGTTCGTCTGTAAAACCTACATAAGTTTTATTATCTGAATAATCTGTTTCCCAACTAATCTGACCAGGAAAATCAAATACACCAGTTGCACCAACTAACAAACCAATATGATCATTAAAATAAAAGATTACATTAGCTCCGGCAGAAATTCCAAATTTTACAAATTCGGAATAACAATCGTTCAAAGAAAAATTAATTCCTGCACCTGCACCAACACCTAAAAATCCAAATTTTCCATTCCACCATAACATAAATGGAATATCAACAATTGTGTCTATATCAGAAATAATAATTTGATTTTCTCCAGTATTAATTACTGAATTAGTACAATTGATTTCTGATTGCAAACCAAGTCCTAAAAACAAGTCAATATTAAAAAAAGCACCTACACCATACGAAATACCATTTGTTTCTATTCTAGAACTATCATTTCCACCTAGATTAAAATATCCGCCTGTAGAAATGGTTAACGCATAAGAGGAAACAACCATTCCAAATAACAATGAAATTGTCATAATCATTTTTTTCATAATTAAATCTCCTAAGTAGGACATTTTTACTTCCATTTTGCAAATCATTTTTTACAAATCGTCACTAAATTGTCCTAGATTTTTAGATAACATACTTCTTTGTTAGTATTATTTTGTTTTTCAAAAAAATCAATAACTTTTGAACGAAATAACCGCGGTTATTTTAAATAACCTTGGTTAGTTTTTCAAATTGATTATTTTCACTTTACTTTTTATAATATATTTGTATGAAGAAAGAGAATTTTCCTGAAAGACTTTTTAATATTCTTGGATTTTTTATTTTGTTAGTAGCATCTATTTTAAGTTTTATTTTAAACTTGATTCTAGAAGCTTAGAGCCATGCCAAAATTGAAAATAAGGTTGCCATTTAAACCCGGAACCGGTGGCAACCTTTTGGGGCAACTTCTACAACTTAAAATATCCCTACAATATTCCCATCTTCATCAATATCAATGCTTTCTGCTGCAGGCACTTTTGGAAGCCCAGGCATTGTCATTATTTTTCCTGCTAATACTACAACAAATCCTGCTCCAGTTTTTAATTCAACATTTCTAAC
>JAGARY010000453.1 GCA_017622055.1 Treponema sp.
AATATATTTTGCAGTCAAAACAGTAAGCAAGGCACCAACTAAAATAGTAACAGCAGGAGTTACAATAATATCAACCTTAGTTTTCTTACTAACAAGACATCCAAGTTCAGCAGCAACAATAGCAATAAGCAAAACTGCCAAAGGCCCACCAGCACCACCAGTAACATTTGCAGCACTACCAACAGCCGCCAACGAAAACAACACCAAAGCAGGCACATTCATTGCAAAGCCAATACCAATAGCCATAGCAGCCCCAACAACATGAGCATCAGTAGCAAAGTTCCCAGCATCAACCAAAAACTTAAAAATTGGATTTTCCCCAAGACGCAAAAGTTGCTGTCCCAAAGTCTTAATAATAGTTCCAATCAAAAGCGAAGAAAAAAGCCCCTGAGCCATACCACTCATAGCATCAATCAAATAGCGTTTAACATATTTGTTCATAGCATTTTTTGTGAGATTCGCCTCACACTCCTTTTGAGAAAAATAAATTGTAATTTCGAAAAAGATGGGATACGCAATGCACCGTGGCGTCATTGGTAAAGAAGGACACTATGGACTCTGTCTATTTTGCATCTCAAACGTGAATATTCATAATCTATACTATTTAGTGATTTTTTTCAATGCACAAATCTTTTACAACTTCGCTAGCAATTAAAAGGCCAGCAACAGGAGGAACAAAGGCCACGCTGGCTGGTGTTTGAGTTTGAATCACAGGATTTTCTTCGCTGTAAACGCATTTTACTTTTGAAATTCCACGCTTTTTTAATTCGTTTCGCATTACACGTGCCAAAGGGCAAACTTTTGTTTTAGAAATATCACTTACTTTAAATCCCATTGGATTAAGTTTGTTTCCTGTTCCCATGGAACTAATTACTGGAACATTTGACTCTTTTGATTTTTTTATAATTTCTATTTTTGCGGTTACAGTATCCACTGCATCCACAACATAATCGTAAATTGAAAAATCAAAATCATTGGAATTTTCTGGCAAAAAAAACTGATTATGAACAAAAACTTGGCACTCTGGATTAATGTCCAAAATGCGATTTTTTAGAACATCAACTTTTTGCATGCCAACTGTAGAATGAAGGGCAATTATCTGCCGATTTATATTACTTTCGTTTACAACGTCGTTATCTACAATAGAAATTTTTCCAATTCCAGAACGAGCCAAAGCTTCTACAACATAGCCACCAACACCACCGACCCCAAAAACAATGACGTGTTTATCAAATAGATTTTCTACATTCTCGTTTCCCAAAAGTTGGGCCGTTCTAGAAAATTGTTCTTTCATATAAAAAGAATTACCACACTAGAAAAGAAAAATCAATTGTTAATGATATTTAATTCTTGTTTAAGTTTTTCAACAGTTTCCAAAGGAAGATCTGTCCCCGCTGAAACTTGTTCCAAAGAAAGCCCCATAGAAATAAATCTTTTCGCAGTTTCAATAGCTTTTTGTTCAGCACCTTCAGCAAGACCATCTTCAAAAGCTTCTCGTCGTTGAACTCTAATATCAGTTTCGTAATCGTATTCTCCAAAAAGCATATTATGGACCTCCGTTGACTTTCGTTTAAGATATTCAGAAAGGACTCCATTTTTTATTGAACGGTTAATTGCAGTTGTAAAAGGATTTTCAATGTTTTCTTTCATACAATTTCTAACTTCTTTTATAAAATCAGAGTATTGTTTGAGTGGTTCACATTGATGTAAAATGGGATTATCTTTCTCAACGTTAATATTAATGATTTTAGCTGTTATTTCAAGTTTAAAATCATTATTTTTTAAATTATGTTTTTCTTTTGGAATTAAAAATGCATCAGAAAGTTTTAATTCAGATTCAGAAGGATAATTTTCAACACCGTTGTAAAAAACATAGAATTCTGGAATAGGAAGTTTTATGAGTTTTTTTCCAAATCTGTCTTCTTCAGATGTAATTTTTTCATAGATTCTAGAAATGTATTCTAAAAATCTAAATGGCATATTTTGGTTTACAGTTGATTGATGTTCAATTAAAACAACAATTTTTCCATC
>JAGARY010000454.1 GCA_017622055.1 Treponema sp.
AAAATTTCTTTTAATTGTTCAACTGCAAGATTTATATCTTCCAAAAAGGCACAAATCATACGAATTCCCATCATATCGGTTAAATAAATAAGAGAATTTGTATCTACCATTTCATTTTGTTTTAGTCTTAAAACCTTGCGATAATAACTTTCAAAACTTTTTACCCTACTTTTATATGTAGGCTGAGACATTAATTTTACTTTACTTTGGAGTATTTTTATAACATTTTGAATAATCTTTTCAAAATATCCTGAATATTCTTCATAAGATTCTCTAAGAACCTTTTTTGATAATAGATTTTTATTGTCCATTAGCATTCCTATTTGTTTTTTCTTCAAGATATAATTCTACTTTATATTAGAAAAAAAACAACTTAAATCTTTACAGGACAAAAAAAAACGCCTTGAACATTGTTCAAAGCGTTTTTTTGGTAAATTGCTATTTTATATTATTCAGAAACTGCAGTTGTTTCTTCAGCTGAAGAATCTTCTGATTGACCTTCTTCAGAACCTTCTTCTTCATTTAAGCTTGAAGTAAATTCATCTTCAGCAGCAAGTTTTGCTTTTTCAAGATAACGATTAACTTGTTTGTTACCAAATTTAAGCATTTCTGCATTTTGACGAGCTGATTCTTTTTTACCAATGATTCCCCAAAGGTCTTCATCAGCAATATCACGATCGCTTTGAAGAATTGCTTTGTCATAAATAACTTTTACATCTTTGAAGTAACCGATGAATGTTCCACCAATGTGAGCAGCGTCACGAGTGATTTGGAATCCTTCAAATTTAACAAATGGAAGTCCACGTGGATAAATTGGATATACGCGGATTTCACGATTTCTGATTTCAGAAATATATTGTGGGTTGTTCCAACGAAGTTCTTTCCAACCATCAAAACCTAAATATCCCATGAAATAACGTCTTTGTACACCGTCTGTATCAGAAAGAAGTACATAAAGACCATGAGGATAGTTCATTCCTTGAGTTGTTACAGAAATTGCTTTGATTGTTCCAACGTTTTTAACAATACCGTAGCCTTCTTCGAATAAAGTTTTTCCACTTGCCTTTTGTTCATCTGTTGGTTCTTGTCTTACACCATTTTCATCAGCATCTGCTAATGGTTCGTAAGCAGGAATATCAAATGGAGGAACGATTTTTGCGTTAGCATTAGAATTCCATGTTGGGAATTCAATACGTACACCCATTATATTACTTCCAGCAAATGGAACATCAGCTGAATCTTTTACTGGAGCAGCAACAACTTGTGAATCTGCTAAACTAGCAACATTTTTAGCTGAAGAGTTCAATTGAACTTCCCATTCTGGAAGAGCCAATGATGTCTTCATCAATGTTTTTTGATCTTCTGTAAATGTAGCACCAGCACTAATTGAATAATCCATTACAGTACGACTGTTTTGAGTGTTATCTCCGTTATCGTCAGCAACACAATCAGCGTCGAGTAATGTAAAATCGATGAGCATAGCTTCTTCTGCAAAAGCAACGCCACCAGCAAGCAGCATAGCAGCTGCAATTAAACCTAAAGTCTTCTTCATATTGAAGCTCCTTTTTTATATATACGAATTCGATGTAGCCTTGTATTAATATATTATCTAATAACTATATTAATTTGTCAACGCTTTTTCTTCAGTGTTTTTACATAGTTTTTAACTATTTTTCCATTGAAGCAACGAATTTCCCTCCTATAAAGAGTTCTATTTTATTAATATTTGAAAAATTTTTCAAAATATTTTCCCTTAATAATTCTATTCCCTCATTGATAGGAAAAGAAGATTTTTCGATTGAAAGTAAATCATCTGATAAATCCAAGTAAAGTATATTCCCTCTTAAAAAGCAAGAATTTACTCTTGTATTTGACGAAAAAATTAATTTTGTTCGTTCTACAGTTGAACCTAGAAGTAATTCGTCAACATAGAGTTGAATAACTCCTTGGGCAGGATCATTTGATAAATTTCTTCTTTCTACAATATAAGAACCATTTTCTGCTGATGGAAAAATAAATACATAAGATTTTGACTTTTGTTTTACAAAAAACAAAGACAAAGATGTTGCAAAAACAGCAACAAAAACAAATGCGAAAATATATATTAATAATTTTTTCTTTAATAAAGCTTTCATTTTACTGTTGTAAATCCTTTTGAGCGTTCAAAATGCGTAATAAACGCACTAATTCCATTATATATTCCTAAAGTGGTCTTTTTCAAGTATGTATCGTTGATTAAATTTTTTGCTTCTTTTTCGTTTGTTAAAAATCCAAGTTCAATTAAAACTGCTGGCATATTTGAATTTTTTACAACAAACCATTCTTCAGCTTTTATTCCTCTAGCAACAGATTCTTTACCAATTTGGGCTTTCATTCCGTCCATAATAAATTTTGCAATCATTATACTTTCTGTTGTAAATTCTTCTTCTAGCATAGAATTTAAAATTGGAAGAAGAGTTTTATCACCGTCTACACTACTTTCGTCAATTACAGTTCGCCTTGTTCCTGGAGTTAAATACCAAACTTCGTATCCGGAAGCTGTTTTATTAAAAGAAGCATTAACGTGAATTGAAACATAAAGAGCTGCTTCGTGTTCTCCAACTTTTAGATTATTTGCAATATCTGTTCGTTCAGAAAGTGATAAAAATTCATCTTTTGACCTTGTCATAATGATTTTTTTGTCTGGATATGCCATTTTTAATCTATCATTTAACATTTTTGCAACTTTTAATGTAATATCTTTTTCTTGAACTAATACTTTTTTTCCGTTGATTTTGTATTCTCTGTATGCAC
>JAGARY010000455.1 GCA_017622055.1 Treponema sp.
GATCATAGATTTTTTTTCGTAATTCCAAAATACGAGGAGAAAGTTTTTGTTCTTTAGTTTTTTCCATAACCAAAACATCAGTTGCTGCAATTGAAGTTGAAAATTCTGAAATCATAGGGACTCCGAAAAAGCATTTTCAATATGATAAATAGGTGGTAAACCTTTCATATCAATTATTATTACGTCAAAACGTATGTATCCGTTAATATATTCTCGATGATTTTGTAAAAAACGTTTAGACATTTTTATAATTCTTTTTTGTTTTTCTTTATTTAACACCTTTTCTAACATATCAACAGTGGAATTTGGCAAAGTTTTTACTTCTACAAAAACCAAAACATCATCTTTAAGAGCAATAATATCTATTTCGCCTCCAGAAAGTCTCCAATTTCTAAATAAGATTTTATATCCATTTTCTATAAGATAATCAACAGCACGTTTTTCACCATCATTTCCAACATTTTTATTACTCATCATTAACTCCATTTTTAGAATCAATAATAAATGCAAAAATTTTAGCCACCACATCCCAAGTTTCTTCTGGAATAAAATCACCAACAGATTGATTTCCCAAAAATTCCACAAGATTAGAATCCTGCTGAATGTGAACATTATTTTCTTTTGCAATTTGCAATATAAAGTCGGCTTTTTTTCCAGTTCCTTTTGCCGTTATAAAAGGTGCTTCTACCCCATCTTTATATTTTATTGCAACAACTTTATTTTTATTTTCAGTTTTAATTTCCATTTTTAAACTCTCCCATCAAAACTAACAAATTCCGAA
Source organism: Treponema sp. (assembly GCA_017622055.1). Taxonomy (GTDB): domain Bacteria; phylum Spirochaetota; class Spirochaetia; order Treponematales; family Treponemataceae; genus Treponema_D. The sequence continues at coordinate 782 of JAGARY010000455.1, forward strand.
AGTTTGCAACTTGTACCAGTTAAAATTTCTTTTTCCTTAAACTCAAATTCAATTTGATTTTTAAACAATGATGATAATTTATCTTCCACAATTTTTTTTTCACTTTCCATTAATCCAGAAATGTAATAACAAATTTTATTTACATTTTTTCCAGAAAAACACAGAGTAAAAATATATTCTGCCGATTTATACAAACATTCAATGTTAATTAGATTTACAGTTTGCCCATCTTTTGAAAGCAAAGCTTTTAATATTCCTTGCCCCAATTTTTCTGACTCAATTTGACTTTCTCCATTCATAGAAACAAATTCAAATGGAAAAAAAAGCCAATTTTTCTTTTCTTTATTCATTTTGTTTAATAAAGAAAAATCTGAATTCTCAAAAGATTCACTTTCCTCTTGTTCGTAAAGATTCAATAAAGCCAAAAGATTTGAAATATCATTTTCCGAAAAATCAATGTTTTTTTCTTTTAAAATTATCATCAGTTCCGAGGCAGATAATTCTTTTCCTTTGAATTTTATTGCAAGATTTTTTATTTTATTTATTAATTGATTATCAAACTTTGCTTCCAATTGCTTTAATTGATGCATAATATGAACAGAAACAGAATCAGCAGGAAGACCTAAATTATTTAGCAATGTAGAAATTACTTCAGAAGTTGAATTATTGATTAAAACTTTTTCAAGGGAAGGATGATTTTCATTAGTGCGTTGAAGTTCAATCAGTCCGTCTTTTACAAAAATCTTTGCAGGAAAACTTTGTCCAATTTGCAATTGCTTTTGGGAAGAAATGTTTACTTTTACTCCAGCAACAAATCCTTCATAAACTCCGTTTCCTTTATAACTTGCCACACGAACAAGCACAGAAGATCCATTTTGAAGATTTTGAGACTGAACGCCATTATTAACTAAGCGATTTGAATGAATTACAACGCCATTTGAATTCATAAATATGATTTTAACATAAAAAAAGGTGCTTGTAAAAACTTACAAACACCTTTTCACAACTTAATCTATAAAATTAAGCGTTATTTTCTGTTGTTGTAGCAGCAGCTTCTTTTGCAGCAGCAGCTTCTGCAGCACGAGCATTACGAGCAGCAATTTCTGCAGCAATTTTTCCACCAACAAGAGTCTTAACTTTTGCAGCTTTACCAATCTTATCGCGTAAGTAATAAAGTTTAGCACGACGAACTTTACCAGGACGTACGATATCAACTTTTACAATACGTGGTGAGTTGAAAGGGAATACACGTTCAACACCAACGCCATAAGAAATTTTACGAACTGTGAAAGTTTGACGAGCACCTTCATTCTTTTTACAAATTACAATACCTTCGTAAACTTGAACACGTTCTGTTTTACCTTCAATAATTTTGAAGTAAACTTTTACTGTATCACCAACGTTAAATCCTTGAGCTCCAGGACGTTTTTGTGTTTCTTCAATAGTTTTAATAAGATCCATAATGATCTCCTTTTAGTAAATTCCTTACATCAATTATTTTTTACGTTTTTTCTTGCAATTTTTAAGATGTAAAGTTTCAGTAATTTCCTCAATCATCTTTTCGGCTTCTTCAGAAAGCAAACCTCTTAACCTAGCTTCATAAATCAAATCTGGTCTATTAGCCATAGTTTTTAAAATTCGTTTTCGTAGTCGCCACTTTCGGATTTCTGCATGATTTCCACTAAGTAAAACTGGTGGAACTTTCATACCCCTCCATTCTTCAGGATGAGTATATTGCGGATACTCCAAAAGTCCGTCACAATAACTTTCTTCTTCTAATGATTCATGAGAAATAACACCGTCAACAAGTCTGTAAACAGTATCAATCACCACAGTAGCAGCAACTTCCCCAGAAGACATTACATAATCTCCAATTGAAATTTCTGCATCCACATAAGAATCAATTATTCGCTGATCAATACCTTCGTACCGTCCACAAATAAAAACAAGTTCATCTTTGTGACTTAATTCTTCAGCAACTTTTTGTGTAAGTTGTTTACCACTAGGAGTTACATAAATTACATATTTCCTTTTGGCATTTACACTATCAAGTGCTTTTCCTAGAGGTTCTGGCATCATTAACTGGCCAGCGCCACCTCCGTACGTTCCGTCATCACAGGAATGGTGTTTATCATTTGCAAAATCTCTGATGTTCACCAAATCGTAAGCAATAATTTCCTTTTGAACTGCCTTGGCCATGATTGAGTTTTCAAAAAAAGCCTTAACAATATCTGGAAATAAGGTTAGCACAGTAAATTTCATGGAATTACTCCAGAATCCAGAGGTGCATCAATTGTATTGTACCCTTCTTAACATCAACCTTTCCAACATGTTCATTATTAAAAGGAATAAGAACAGTTCTAGGCTTTCCACTAGAAGTTTTTTTAAGTTCTTCACTAATACAATTACAACTCTCGGAGATTGAAACTTCTAACAAGTAACCAGCTCCGCCTTCCAATACGTCTGTGATTGTCCCTACAACCTGTGCAGGTGCATTCAACGATGCCGAATCGCCTTTCTCTTCATAAATAAGAGAACAATTTCGTAAATCTTCAATATACCACTCATCTTTTTTCAAAGGTTTGCAGTATTTTCTTGGAACTACAATTTCCCAACGATTATATTTTCTAATATCTTCGTCAGAATTAATTCCAGCAAATTTAACATACGCGGTATTACATCCCAAAGAAACCGATTCAACCTTTGTTTCTTTTTTTTCATTACCGTGTTGCAAAGTAACTTCTTTTAAGTTTAACAAGTGTTCGTACTCACCAGAAGCACTCTCTACTTTACATTCACCCGAATACCCATGAGAGCCTCGAATAAATCCAACAATTAATTGTGCTTTTTCCATCAGCAATATCCTTAATCAAGAATATCAAGACTGTAATGTTTACCGTCTTTTACAGCCGATGCACTTAAAACAGTACGCATAGCTTTAGCAATTCTACCGTATTTACCAATAACCTTGCCAATATCGCCTTCTGCAACCTTAAGTTGAAGCACCATGCCCTTCTCGCCTTCAGTTTCACTTACAGATACAGCTGACGGATCATCGACCAATGATTTTGCGATGTATTCAATCAGGTCTTTTTCCATTTTCCGTACTCCTGTAAATTATTTTGCCTGTTTTGCAGACTGTCTGTTCAACAATTTTTTTACAGTGTCTGTAGGCTGAGCACCAACACTGATCCAGTACTTAGCACGATCCAAATCGATAGATACTTGAGAATCTTCAGCAGCGATTGGCTGGAAAAAACCAAGTTCTTCAATACATTTACCGTCGCGTGGTTCACGAACATCTTGTACAACTACACGGTAACATGGACGTTTTTTTGTACCAAATCTCTTAAGTCTGATTTTGACCATTTATTCCTCCATGGCACAATTTCTTGCACCAAAATTTAAATCATTTTAAGACACAATTATTGCAATTGTGTATAATGAAATACAATATTACAGAATTTTTGGATTTTATTCAATAGAGAACGCTTCAAGATAAAGAAAAAGATTTTTTGTAAGATAGTTTTGGAGTTACCGCTCAATATCACCCTTGTAATCCAAAATTCCACCGATTTCAATTACGTTAGAATAGCCATAATCCACAAGTTTTTGACTTGCTTCCTTGCTACGGCGGCCACTTCTGCAATATACATAAATCCGCTGATTTTTATTTGGCAAAAGTTTTTCAGCATCGGCCTTTGTCATAAGTTTATTTGTAAACAAAACAGCCCCTGGAATATGACCAGAAGCAAATTCATCAGGACGGCGAACATCAAGCAAAATGTAATCACTTGAATCTGCCATCATTTTTAGGCCTTCATCCATAGAAACAGATTTATAAGTTAATTTGATATTTTGATTTTCTTCCATTGTGATTTTTCCCTTTTTATCCACAGTGATATTGTAAACTTTTGTTTCAAGAGGCACATTTTCTTCCCAAAGCCGTTTGTATTCCAAAGTCAAAATCGTATTTCCAGCAGAAACTGAACTCAGCGTAAAATAAAACATAGAAGGAGCGCCAACCATTCCTTCATCGCCAAGATATTTAACATCCTTTGAAACAGTCACAACATTTTCAGAAGATAAAACCGCTTCCCAAGTGTAGCCAGTAGAAGGATTCCCCTTTAGCTCTATTGTTACAGAGTCTGATTTAAAAGATTTTTGACTTGTGCAAGAAGACATAAAAACTGCTCCAAAAATTAAGGTGATTAGAAAAAGTGATTTTAGTTTGTTCATAAGGATAATATAACGAAGGATTTGGTACGGGGCAAGGGTGTAAAAAAATTACATCCCCGTTTTGGAGAAAGGCGTGGTTGTTACATCAACACCTTATGAACTGCGTACAAAGGAATATTTGTCATCCAATCTTGTTCGCGGTATGGCGACATTGAAAACCGAATGCCTTTTGTGTCTGGATGGTCAAGAACAAATTGGCGAAGAGATTTTGCTCGTAGATTTTCTTCGGCTTTTACTTCCACAGGAATAATTTTTTCATCTTTTTGGAAAATAAAATCAAGTTCCTGCTTAGAATCTTCTGCATTGTAGTAAAAAATAGATGAAATTCCAGACTGTTTTAAGGATTGCAACTGAGTAAAAACAAAAAGTTCCGTAAATGCACCCTTGAATTCTTCAAAAATATTATTTCCAATAAGCATTTGGCTTGGTGGAGTTTCTGCCAAAGCCCCCATAAGCCCTGTATCTAACATAAATAATTTAAAAGCGTTAAAATCTTCATAAAATTTTAATGGGATAGAAGCTTTTTTGACATTTGAAACTTTATAAATCAAACCAGCATCTAAAAGCCACTGAACTGCATTTTCAAAATCTTTTGCTCTTGCCCCTTTTTTTAATGCTCCGTAAATAAATTTTTTGTTTTCTTTTGCTAATTGATTTGGAATTGCTGACCAAACTTGATGGATTTTTGGAATATCGTTTTTGTGAGGATGTTTTGCAATATCTTTTTGATAAGAATACAAAATTGCTTCTTGAATTGTTCTAATTTCTGCAACAGATTTGTCTTCCACAAAAGCTAAAACCGCTGCTGGCATTCCTCCACAAAAATAATACTGCCTAAGAAGTTCAACAAAAGTTGGATGAAAAATTGAAATATCATCAAAAGTGCCTTCTTTTAATAGTGAAAAAAGTTGTTCACCTTTTGCCGCTAACACAAATTCCAAAAAAGACATAGGATATAAATGCAAAATATCAACTTTTCCAACAGGAAAGCCAGTTCCTACATTTAAACTTACACCTAAAAGAGAACCTGCCGCAATAATGTGATATTCAGATGCTTCTTCACAAAAATATTTTAGCGAAGTTAAAGCTTCTGGTATTTCTTGGATCTCATCTATAAAAATTAATGTTTCAGTAGGAATAATTGTTTGATTAGAAATTGCACCTAGTCCCAGCAAAATATTTTTTATGTTATATCCATTTTCAAAAAGTGATTTTACTTGAGAATTTTTATCGCAATTTATATAAACAAGATTTTTATATTCATTTTTGCCAAACTCTTTTACAAGCCAAGTTTTTCCAACTTGCCTAGCACCGTTCAAAATAAGAGGCTTTCTATTTTCTTTATTTTTCCAATCTAAAAGATTTTGATACACCAATCGTTTCATAATATGTTAAATTATACATAAAAATACCCGAACTTTGCAAGAAAATTCACATAAAAACGCCCGAAGTTTTATAATTATGTACCAGTCAATAAAAGTGGACAAAAAAAATGACCTCCCCGTTTTGGAGAAGACATATTTTGCGTTAGCGCTGGGAGCCCCGAAGTCCACCGCAGGCGGCACTTGTGACGCCGAGGAGGATGAGCGTTAGCGAAGGGCGGACATAGCGACCCAAAGGATGCGATAGCATTCTTTGGGGAACGCCCCTACATCAAAACATTATGCACAGCATAGAAAAGAACATTTGTCATTCATTCTTATTTGCAGTATTTTCAATAAAATCCACAATTCCTTCCATAAAGAGTTTTTCTCGTCTAAAATAATCATCTTCTGAATCTGATTTTTGATTATAAATTTGTAAAATCAACTCTTCATAATTATAAGGAAGGTTTTGCAAACTAAAAGAATAATACAAAGCTCTGTCTTCTGCAGGAGAATAAAATCCATTTAGATAAAACAAAGCTCTAAGCCCTGCTCGTATTGCCGTGTTTAAATTTTCATGTAATTGAATAAATGCTTCCCGACGATACCAGCGATCCTTTTTATAATCAGAAATTAGATAGTGAATATAGCCAAGTGAATTATTCAGATTTTTTTGCAAATCATATTTTGTAAATTGATTTATTTTTTCAAGCTCATTTTTATAAGAATTATTTGGGTCGTATAAAATCTGTGATTCAAGCACAGAAAATTTTCTTGGTTCTTCAAATTGTAAAAACTTATTTGTATCTATAAAATCTGTGAATAAAATGGCAAACCACACATTATCACATTTTACACAATGATATGGAATTGGAGGATCTTGATCTGGACCAAAAATTTCTTCTGCTGTAATGCTGCTTCCTTCCTTGCGCATAACAATTAAATCCACCATTCCATTATATTCACCGCTCTCTTTTTTCTGAGGAAAAAAATCTGCACGAGAAACACTTCCCGAAAGAAGAATAGTTTCAATTTCTGATTTATCAATTCGATTTATAAAGTCGTAAGTTATATTTTTAAGATTTTGAATAAAATATTTTTGTTGTTCAATGATTACTTCTTTTGTTTTCATATTTTTTTTTGGTTATGCCCACACAAAAGTTTATCATATATATACATTTTTTGTAATAGGTTCTTTCTTATAAAAAAAACGCCCTCTCCATTTTGGAGAAGGCGTCCTTCTTTACCACTAGAGATTCCGTAGGAATCTCCAATACGTCTGGTCAAGGC
>JAGARY010000456.1 GCA_017622055.1 Treponema sp.
AAACTGCCAATACATTTTGTAATAAAGCACAGCAACTGTATTAAGAGGAAAATAAATACCTAATTTTGGAATATTTAATGATAAAAAGAAAACTAAAACATTTATCAATATTAAATATAGAGTTACTCTTTTATAGGAATATTTAAATGGCATTCTTAAAGGATTTTTGCTTTTCATATTTCAAAATATACTTATTTCACTTGATAAAATGAAATTCTATTTCTTCCAGTCTGTTTTGATTGATACAAAGCACTGTCAGCTTGTTTTACTAAATCGTTTGCAGATTTAACAGGATTTTCTTCAACATCAAAAACAGAAACTCCACCAGAAATTGTAACATGAAGATGTTCTCCATTATAAACAAAATCATGAGATTCTATTGTTAAACGAATCCGTTCGGCAACCAACATTGCTTCATCTTTACCAGTGTTATTTAGCATAACTGTAAATTCTTCACCACCGTAGCGGCTGGCAATATCTACATCTCTAAGAGAACTTTTTATTAATTCTGCAACACCAATTAAAACTGCATCACCACATTCGTGGCCATAAGTATCATTAAACTTTTTGAAGAAATCAATATCAAACATTAATACAGAAACTTTACCATTGTGAGTAGCGGCAGTATCAATTGCTTGAGTTAACGTATTGAAAAAATAGAATTTCAATTTTAAATGAGTCATCATATCTGTAGAAGAAATTTCAAGCAAAGATGCATTATTAATTGCCACAGAAGCTAATGATGCAATAGACATTACCAAATTCTGTTCATAATCTGTATAAGAAGTATCATTATCAATTGCAATACGTTCCTGTAAAAGCAAAATTCCATTAAGGTGATTTTTCTGAATTAATGGAACAATTAAAGTTGGAGACACAATTTCTAACACTCTAATAGATTCAGGATCATTTACTGATGATTTTAATTCTTCTAAAACAATTGGCTTTTTTAATTCTAATAATTTAGAAGTTACAGGTGAATTAATTGGTAAAGAAAGTTTTTCTTCATTAGGAAAAAGATTCCTTGAAGTTTCTAGAATAAGTTGTTCATTCAATAATAAATCGCGAACAAAAATTTCTGCCCCCAAAACATGCATTTGGGCCATACAAATATATACAATAGATTCAAGCAAGTTATCAAAATCAAGATTTTGGCAAAAAGACTGAGCAATATCAAGAAGTTGTTCTAAATCATAAATTCTTTTTTCAAATTGAACAACTTGCTCAATTTGATTATATTCAACTTGAACTGGTTGAATAATTTCTTGAGACAATTTTGCTTTTTTAACTTTCTTAATTTTACTCACGAATGAATCTCCACATTATTATTAATGATAACATAATTTTTCATAATATCAAAAAATATTTTCCATTTATTGATTTTTTGTTCCAAAAACATCGTATTATCTCTATTTCTAGAAGAAATCATCAATATTTTTAAGTTTGAAACAATTTCTCCAGATGGCTTTTTTGCATCAGCCAACAATTCTTCCAAAAATTTATATAAAACATGTAAATGGGAAACTTCAGTTTGAAGAATTTTGTGAGCATCGTTATTTATTTGAAAAACCATCTTTTCCAATTTAGTAAAGAAATCTTTATCTTTTTTGCTATCTTCTACATAGCTTTCTAAAATTGCAATATTATTTCTTTGGCCTGCTCTAAAAGTTCCTTCAAATTCCTCTATTAACGCATCTGAATTACTAACAGAAAAAACAACAGTAGAAAAATTGGTTTTATATGTAGAATTATTAAAAAATCCTTCAATAATAATATCATTAAGCAAAGCCCGTAAGGAAGATGGAACATAATTTTTTATAAATGTTTTTAAAATTCTAAATGGCAAAACCCACATCAAAGATAATGAAGTTTCTTTCTGCAATAAATTGTTATGTTCTACATCATAACCATAAACATTTTCCAATGGAATATTATCAAACAAAGCAGTTAATTCTTCTGAAATTTGTTCATCTTGAATTTCTGATTTTATACGTTTTTCTTCTGCTTCAAATCTAGTTTGTAATATTTGTGCAAATTCTTGCCGTGGCGAACCGCTGTAAACAGCTTTTTCTGGTTCGTAAGTTAAATCTTCCTTACCATATCTAATTAAAACTTTTAAGATATAATCAGTAAGAACTTTTTTCAAAACATAATTAATCTTTTTTAAACACCCCATTATATTTTGAGTTTCATTTTCTGAAAGTTCCGAACCTTTGCGTAATTGAGCCAAGGCCAAAATTTCATTTGCCATTGTCATATTTATAGACAAATCTGCAATGTGATAATACAAATCTTCTAAAAGATTTTGTGCTTTTTGAACAGAAACTTCTTTGTAAGTTGGTGTATAACTTAAATTAGAAGGCATAAAAGATGAATCAAACAATTGCAAAAATGTTACAAAGTTGTAATTACAAAATTCAACAAATCTTCGCAGCAACAAAATATCTGCATCCATTTTTTTGAATAAATCTGTATTCAATTCTTTTATTACTTTTTCTAATTGAGATTTATGATGAATATAAACTCTTTCAACATTATATTTTTCAGACAATACTTCTTGTTTTCTATTTTCAAAAGAAAGGGATTCTATAATGTTTTGATATTCAGGAGAGTATCCAGTTAAAATCAACTGTGCCTCAAACCTATGCTGACGAGACATATCATTTGGAGTTACTGTTTGAGAAAATAAATCATATAGAGGTTTTGTATATCTGTAGAGAGTATAAAGAGCCTCACCAAAATTTGCTTGTAAAAAACCATTTTTGCAAATTAAAGGCTGATATTCTTTTAATTCTTGATCTAGTTTTTTTAATTGTTGCTTTTTCTGACTTTCTGGTGATGATTTTTTAAAAAATGAACCAAAAAAATCGGAAATAGCTTGAATGAATCCCATATCCCACCTAATAGGGTTAATTATACCAAAGAAACTCTATTTTATCAATGAAGAAAAAATGTCTTCATATTCTTGAATTGTACTTGCATGAACAATTTGAGCTCGCAAAGCAGCTCCGTTTTGAATTCCTTTTGAATATGCGGCAAATCGTTTTCGCATTTCCATGCATGCATGTTTTTCGTTTGTTTCTTTTACAAGTCTTTCTAGTTCTGCAAAACCAGTTTTAATTCTATATTCAACAGGAACAGGTTCGTATTCCCCAGTTGTTAATAATGATGTGGCATCTTTAAAGATAAAAGGATTTCCCATAGCTCCACGAGCAAACATTACGCCATCAACACCAGTTTGTTCCAACATTCGTTTTGCATCTTCTGGTTTAAATAAATCTCCAGAGCCAAAAACAGGAATTCTGCCATCTATAAATTCCACAAGTTCTTTCATAACTTGCCAGTCCGAAAGTCCTTCATAACCTTGAGCTCTTGTTCTTGGATGAATTGTAATTGCACTAACACCAGCATCTAACGCCGCTTGTGCCGCTTCTTTCCAAGTAATGCTTTTTTTATCCCATCCAGAACGGATTTTTACTGTAACAGGAACTCCACCATCTTTTGGCGCTCCACCAGCGGCTTCTACAACAGTTTTAGCAATTTTATACAAAAGTTCAGGTTCCTTTGTTAAAACAGAACCGGCTCCTGATTTTACAATTTTTGCTACAGGACATCCGCAATTTATATCAATACACTCACAATTAGTTTTTTCCAAAACAATATGTGTAGCTTCTTTCATTGAATCGCATTCGCCACCAAAAATTTGAACAGCGTACGATTTTTCATTAAAAGCCCGAGCCATCAAAGTTTCTGTTTTGATATTTTTGCGAACTAAAGCTTCGGCACTTACCATTTCTGTGTAAGTAAAACACGCACCATTTTCAATACAAACAGAACGAAATGCCGAATCGCTGTAACCAGCAACTGGTGCCAAAAAGAGATTTCCTTTAAGTTCAATATTTCCTATTTTTACTGGATGATATAATGCCATAGTCTATTCTGGAATATTGAATGCTTTACAACTGTTTGTCCAAAGTTGTTCGCTTAATGCTTCTAAATCCATATCTAACATTTCTGAAAGGAACTTTGCTGTAGAAGGAAGATACGCTGGCATAGTTCTTTTTCTTTCTCTAAATTCAGCAGGAATCATAAATGGACTTTCAGTTTCAATTAAGATTCTTTCAACTGGAATATTTAATACAGTTTCGTGAAGATTTCTTGCATTACGATATGTTAAATTTCCAGCAAAACTGAACCAAATATTTTTATCTAAACATTTTTTTGCATATTCAGCATTTTCAGAATAACAGTGTAAAATTGCTCCAGCATCTGGAATGTGTTCAGAAAGAATGTCATACAAATCATTTCCTGCATCACGATTGTGAATAATTACAGGAAGATTATGTTTTTGAGCAATTTCCAATTGAGTAATAAACAATTCAATTTGAGAACGCTTATCTCCAAAGTTTTTGTAATAATCTAAACCAGTTTCACCAACAGCAACAACATTTGGCAATTCCAAGTTTTTTTCTATTGTGTTAATCCAGTCTGCACCAGGATTTGTAACTTCAGATGGAGCAACGCCAACTGCATGATAAATTCCTGGAATAGCTTTAATATTTTTATAAACCTTTTCAAAATCGTGCAAACTGTTATTTATACTTACAATTCTTTGAACTCCAGCTTGTTTTGCTTGAATAATTACCTTTAGTTGTTCAACAGGATTATCATAAACTAACCCAATATGTGCATGTGTATCAAAAAATTTCATATTTACCTCATCTTTTTTTCTTTATGTTAAAAAATATAAGAGACCCAAAAAGCCCCTTATTTTCCCGAGAAAAAAAACTAATTGTAAAAACAATTAATTAAACAACAAATATCCTTCGATAAAGATAACATAGGTTTATTTTATCGTCAATGAAAAAAGACACAGTTTATAGTATCTTTTTTCAATATTATTTATTTTTATAATACAATTTTATATTTCTTAGTAAGATAGTATGTAATAGTATATTTGACATAAAATAACTTCCTATGTTATAATTTTTAATAATTGTCATTTTTTTATGAATGAGGAAAATTAATTGCCAAAAACACAAAAAGCATTTAAAAAAATAGAAAAACGATTCGCTTCAAATGTATCAAGAGGTTTTGGTTCGTTTTTTAAATCAATTGGCTTATTTTTTGTAAAAATTATTAAAGTTTTTGATAATAAGCTTACTATTATGATTGTTCCTCACTCACAAACAAAAGTTATTAACTTTCAAACAAATATTTTTGCTTTATCATTGAGTGCAATTTTACTTGTTGGAGTTACATTTTCTTTCTTCTATTACAATAAAAAATCACTTTCTGTAAATAAAGAAATTTCATCATTACTAGAACAAAACAGAGAAACTCTTGCAAGTTTAGACGAACTTAGAGACGAAAATGCAAACCTTTTCCAAGCGGCAAAACGTTTCCAAGTTTCACTTTCCCAGTCACTTTCTTTGTTAGGAATTGCACAAGTTGAACAAAATAATCAATCTTCGGTTTCTAATAGCGATTTGGCTTCTTTGTTCAGTACAAAAAATGTTAGTAATGGTTCTTCACCAGAACTTGTTGATATTAGAGAATTAACTTCTTATTTGGAAGGAGCGGTTGAACCAATTGAACAGATTGGAAAAATGCTTAAAACTCAACAAGATTTGTTCACAGAAATTCCAAGTATTTGTCCTGTAAAAAATCCAAATTATCATATTTCTATGGCATTTGGTCCAAATATTCACCCAATTGACGGAAACTGGTATATTCACAAAGGATTAGACTTTTCTACTTGGCGTTCTGGTGATGCAGTTTTATCTACCGCTTCTGGTCAGGTTGTAACAGTAACTTTTGATAGTAGTTTTGGTAATTACATCATTATCAAACATAATCACGGAATGTACACAAGATACGCTCACCTTAATTCTGTTAGAGTAAAAAAAGGTCAGACAGTTGAACAAGGTGAAGTAATTGGTACAATTGGTAATACAGGTAAATCTACAGGGCCTCACCTTCACTATGAAGTTCACATTGGTTCCGATGTAGTAGATCCTGCAAAATACATTAATATTGAATTAGCAAAATAGGTTTTTATGGCACTTCGTATAGATGATATTTCCATTAATACAGTAATTGGAAAAGGTTCCGAAATTAAAGGCAACATTAAAGTTAATGGCGTTGTTCGTATTGATGGGGACATTGATGGCAACCTTGAAACTGACGGAAACGTAATTATTGGAGAAAACGCAAGAATTCGCGGAAATATTAATGCAAAATCTATAATTGTAGGTGGGATTATTTTAGGTAATATTTTTGCTAACGAAAGCGTAAAAGTTTTGGCAAATTCTATTGTTATTGGTGATATTCTTTCTCACAAAGTTCAGATTGAAGATGACGCTCTTGTAAATGGAAAATGCATTTCTATTAGAAATGAGGAAAACTACACAATGGCAACTTCAAAATATTTACAATCAAAGGCAATTATTGAAAAGGCTTCAATTTAATGAGCGAAATTAATTCTGTAGGATCATCGTTTTATTTTTCAAGTTTACAACAAGCAAATATAAAAGCAGAAAAAAATGACAAAAAAGAAAAAGTTTCTTCCAAAAAAATTAAATTTAGTGATATTCTAAAAAAGAACGAAAAATTATCTGAATTTGAATTGCAAGGTTTTCCACCAGAAATTGCAGACTTATCAATTGAAGATGCAGCGTTATACTTAAAAGATCAAGTTGATATTATTGGTGATAAATTTGCAGAATCTCAAAATTCAGAAACTGTAATGGAGTTTAAAAACGCTGTTCAACAATTTGTAAGATTTGTAGTAATTAATAACTTTGAAGTTTCGGTACAATCAAGAAGATTGCGAAAACCTCGTCCATCTTCTCAAAATGCTTTTTCGCCTTTTTCTTTGCCTCCAACAACCGAAATCAAGAGAGTTACTATTAATGTTATTAATCAAAAGTTGGATGCACTAACTAGAGATATGTTGATGAACCAGCAAGACAATTTAAAAACTTTGGCACAAATGAACGAAATAAAAGGTCTAATTGTAGACTTTTTATCTTCATAAAAGATATATTATAAACACGGAAAGAAAATATGAGTGATTTATTTGTAGATAACATAGAAGAAAACGAAGCAGAAAATCTTGCTGCACTTGAAGATAACGATATTGAAATTTTAGAGGAAGAAAATCTAATTTTTGATTATCCATTATTTCAATTAAAACTTGATTATTCTAGTGAAACAATTTATGCAAAAATGCCAAATAATTCTAAGATTGAAATTGGTAGTTTTGTTGTAATTCCAACAAGATACGGAAAAGATTTAGCAAAAGTAATGGGGCAAGTTCAAAAACCTGTTGGAATTAAACAAAGTGATATCGTTACAATTGAAAGAAAAGTAACAAAAGAAGATTTAAAAAAGCGAGATGAATTAATCCAAAAAGAAAAAGATGCTTTTCCTATTTTTAAAGAAAAAGTTGCTGCCCACAAATTGGATATGAAATTAATCACTACTCACTTTTTATTTGAAGAACCAAAAGCATTATTTTTCTTTAGTTCAGATAACCGAGTAGACTTTAGAGAGCTTGTAAAAGATTCAGTTTCTATTTTTAAAATGAGAATTGAACTTCGCCAAATTGGTGTTAGAGATGAAGCAAGAATTACAGGTGGACTTGGAGTTTGTGGAAGACCTTTCTGTTGTCATTCAGTTTCAGATAAACTTCGTCCAGTTTCAATTAAAATGGCAAAAGATCAAAACCTTTCATTAAATTCTATGAAAATTTCTGGTCAATGTGGAAGATTGCTTTGTTGTCTTTCTTACGAATATGATTGGTACAACGAAACTCGTAAAAAATTACCACAGGAAGGCCTTAATATTCACTATGATGGAACAAACTTTAAAATTACAGAAGTGAATCTTCTTACAAATATGGTAAAAATGTTTGGAGACGACGGTCGCTTACTAGAAGTAAATGCAAAACGCTTTTATTTAGATAATAACAACCGTTGGAAGATTAATTAATAACGATTGAACACCGGCCGCCAGCGGTCTTACTGTTGACGGACAACCTAAAAATTGCCTTCGCAATTTGTTTTAAGACGCAACAAGTTGCTTACCAAGTTTCTTTCAGAAACTTGCGGTTTCCTATTGAACACCGGCCGCCAGCGGCCTTACTTTGAAGGACAACCTAAAAATTGCCTTCGCAATTTTTTTAACGGTTTCCTATTGAACACCGACCGCCAGCGGTCTTACACACTTTACGGATAGAAAAAAATGAATTATACTTTAACTTATGGTAAATATTGTTGACTGGTTAGATTATTATTCAGATTTTTTTCCTCACCAAGATGTTGAAGTTGAATTTATTGAATCTTATTTAGAAAATCAAGATAATGCGAAATTGCTTTATGTAGAATGTGGAATGGCACCACTTTCAAAAGATTTTTTATCAAAATATGATGTTACTTTTACAGATAAATTTTCAGAATATACATCTTTATTAAATAAAAGACTTATTCACAAAAATAACAGAGCTCACATCTTTAATTTAGATCCAATAGATATTGCACGATATTTAGCAAAGGACTTTTTTTCAACAATTTTTTGCCTTCACAACAAAATGATTTTTATGCAAGATGATGTCTTAATCAAAAAGTTTTTGTTTGATTCAAAAATGCTTTTAAAAGAAAACGGCAAAATTATTTTAGGATTATCTAATTTTTCAAAATACGATTTACAGAAAGATATTATTGAATTTCCTACAGTAAAAAGTAGCAGAGGCTCTTTAAAAGTTCATTTATCAAAAGATAAAGAATTGGTAAGTTACAGACTGAGTGGCGAAATTATTCCGTCAAATGGAAAAACAATTCAAATTTCTCAAAATGAAAAAGTTTTTCCACTTGGTTTAGAAACAATCAAAAAAATTGCCGAAGAATTAAAATTCAGTTCGGTAGAATTTTTTGGAGATTATTTAAAATCTCCATTCAATAAAAATTCTAGCAATTTAATTTGTGTATTAACAAAATAAAAAATCCTATTGCACAACTTCTTTGTGAAGATTTTCCAATCTGTCAACAGCATTTTTTAATCTGTCGGTTGCAGTATTTACAGTATTTGTGGCAGACGAAATGTTTTCAATTCCGCTTGAGATTTCTCTAATCGTAGCAACAATTTGATCAAAAGCATTTGATTGTTGTTGGATAATGCTTTGAATTTCGTTTGCAGATTCAGATGTAATTTCTGAAGAAGTTTTAATTTCTGTAAATTTAGATTCCAAATTAACAGTAAGTTGGCAACCTTCTCCAATGCGTTCGGTTCCACTTTCAGAAGCAATAATTAAATTATCTGAAGAATGTTGAATTTCGGTAATTCGCTCACGAATCTGTTCTACTGAATCTGTAATACCCGCTGCTAATCTACGAATTTCGTTTGCAACAATGTGGAATTTTTTTCCAGCATCACCAGCACCAGAAGCTTCAAGTTCCGCATTAAATGCAATAATTCTAGTTTGGTCAGAAATGTCTTTGATTATATTTACAATTTCCCAAATACTTTCAATTTTTTCACTTAAAACTCTAATTCCTGTAATTGTAGAAACGTTAGCGTCTGTAATTTCGTTCATTTTTACAAGATTTGAACGCAAAGTTTCAAAACCAATTTCAACATTTTCTGTTGTTCTACTGGCAATTTCAGTTACATCAGTAATTTTTTTAAGAATTAAACGAGTTTGAACGTCATTATCTTCCATAGTTGCCAAAATTTCTTTTACACCTGCAGATTGTTCGTAAGCAGTAGATGCAGTTTCGTTTGCAATTTCAGTTAAATCTTGAACTGGTTTTACAATGTTTTGCCCAATTCTCTGAATTTTGTCAAAAACAGAACGGAACATTTTTATTACATTATTAATCAAATACATATTGTAAGTAATTTCATTAGCAATATCAGTTGGCATTAATTTTACTGTAAATATATCATTCTTAATAATATGTTCCATTGATAATTGAATTTTCTTTGAAGTAGAAGAAATAGTTGAAAAGAAAAATAAAACAAGAACAACAGAAACAATAATATTAAACAAAGCAACAAAAACAACCATTATAAATTGAGACGATTTTACAACACCTTCATTTCTCATATATGTCAGAATAAAAGTGCTTATGAACAAAACTGTGGTCGCAAATAAAGGAACCACAACAAAATTTAAAAATGATCTATGAAAAGTTAATCCAAATGTTCTTTTTTCGTGAACATATCTTTCATCCATTCCACGGCTAACAATTTTTTCTGCATATTCAGAACAAATTTTCATAGAAAAAAGCAATCCAAATATACCTGCAATATTAGAGCCAAATAAACACGCTGCAACACTTACCAAATTTGTAAAAAAGCCAACTTTTATATAATATTTATACATCAAAGCTAGTAAGATTGTACAACCAACAAAATAAACTAATGTTTCATATTGTTTTTTTCTTGGAAAAGATTGAATTTCTTTAAACAATTCAAATGATTCTTCTGGAGAAAGCTCGTTGTTTTCCCATCTTTCGATTTTTTTAGAAAGATCTTTTGTAATAAGAAGATTCGAAAAAGGAGCAAGAATAAATTGTGCTGGCAAAGCCATAATAAGAATTGTCCATAAAGCACGTATCATAATATCAGAAGAAGTTTGCATTATGAACATAGAATAAAAATACATAGCACAAACTGAAAGCATATTTGGTATAATTCCACCCATAAAAATTCTTTGACTAAATGATTTCTTTTTATTTTCCATAATATCTTACCCTCCTACGCCTTGTGTCCATGATTTTCACAGTCTTGTAAAACTGGTTGAATAGATTCAAGTTTTGCTGCTTCTGTACAAAGTTCTTCTGCCGAAGTATAAATTGCTTGCGTTGTATCTGAAAAACTATCTGCACCAATTGAAATTTGTTTTAATGTAACAACAATTTGTTCAAACGCAGCAGTTTGCTGTTGAATAATTTTTCTAATATCTTCGGAAGCAGTGTCTGTAGTTTCTGAAGAAGATTTAATAATGCCAAAGTTATCTTTTAATTCTTCTGCAAGTTTTCCACCTTCAAAAATCTTTTTACTTCCTGTGCTAGAA
>JAGARY010000457.1 GCA_017622055.1 Treponema sp.
ACTTTTTGCAAGGAATGTCATAAACAAGGGATTTCTGTGATTTTAGATGCAGTTTTTAATCACACTGGAAGAGATTTTTTTGCTTTTAAAGATTTGCAACAAAAAGGTAAAAACTCTGAATATAAAGATTGGTATTTAAATGTTGATTTTGAAGGGCACAGTTGTTTTGGAGATAATTTTGATTATGAAGGATGGGCAGGTTGCAAAGATTTGGTAAAATTAAACTTGGAAAATCAAGATGTACAAAATCATATTTTTTCTGCAGTTGATTTTTGGATTGAAACTTTTCAAATTGATGGCCTTCGCCTTGATGCCGCCGATGTAATTTCTCCTGTTTTTTTGGATAAATTAAGTTTGCATTGTAAAAATAAAAAAAGTGATTTTTGGTTGCTGGGGGAAGTTGTTCATGGAGATTACAACAATTGGGCAAAAAATGGCCGCTTAGATTCAGTTACAAATTATCAAATTTACAAATCTTTATGGTCTGCTTTTAATGACAAAAATCTTTTTGAACTTTCTTATAATTTGAATCGGGAATTTGGAGAAAATGGGATTTATAAATCTTTGCAACTTTACAATTTTTTAGATAATCATGATGTAAATCGTCTTGCTAGCACTGTAAAAAAACAAGAACACATTTTTTTAGTTTATGCACTACTTTTTACAATTCCAGGAATTCCATCTATTTATTACGGCAGCGAATTTGGAATTCGAGGGATGCGTGGAAAATATGATGATTTTGAACTTAGACCAAGTTTACCTCCATTTTCCCAAGTGCCAGATTTTGCAAAACCAATTATAAATTCAGAGGAATTGATTAATGTAATTACAAAGTTTTCAAAAATCAGAAAAAATCAGCCGGCTTTTCAACTTGGAAATTATAAGGAACTTTCTGTTACAAACGAAACTTTTGCTTTTGAAAGAAAATTTAATGATGAAAAAATAATTGTGGCAGTGAATATTTCTTCAGAAGAAAAAGAAATTGTTTTGAAAAATCTTCAAAAAGAGGATTTTGGAAAAAATTGTAAAAATCTTCTAACAGAAGAAACTTTTGTTTTGGAAGAAAAAATCAAAGTTCCAAAAAATTGGATTTTTGTGGGAAAAGTTAAATAATTTTACAAAAAAATTTTATCCAGCCACAACACCATAAACAAAACTGTGAATTACAGAAAAAATCATATTGTCAGTTTTTTCCAAACGATTTTGAATCACCTCTAGAGCAACAGCTTGGGAAGTTTGAAAAAAAATTTTACTAAATAACAATTCTTTTCCTTTCATATTTCCAATTTCATTTGATGAATTTAGAAAAAAATCGGAAAATATTGTTTGGATTTTACAAAAAAAAGGTTCATAAATCTTTCCTGCTTCAGATTCAAAACAAGCGGCATTTAGCGAACATTGAAATCTGTAAAAATCAGGATTTTCAATTGCAAACTGAATTGTATTTTCTAAAATTTTTGTAAGAGAACCAATAAAATCATGTTTATATTCTGCCGAACGTTGCAAAATCTTAAAAAATTCAAAACCTTTTTCTTCTATAATTGCAGATAAAAGACCGTTTTTACTTCCAAAATAATAATACAATGTAGGTTTTGTAATTTTTGATTCTGTACAAATTTCTTGAACACCAACACCATCAAACCCTTTTTTTGCAAAAAGTGTGATTGCTGTGTTCAAAATAAAATCTTTTGTTTCTGATATTTTTACTGAAGCTTTTTCTGATTTTTCTTCCATAAAAAAATTATATACCGATAGGTAGATTTTCTACAAGTAAAAAAGATAAAACCTAGGTTTAAATTAAAGAAATATCGATTCGAAAAAAAATGCTTCCGCAAAGAACAGTGGGGATTCTCACCGAGAAGCCTCGACGCTCGTAATTTTTTACAAGTATTCAATTATTTTGAAAAAATGGAAATTAAAACGTAAAAAATACTCGCTCTGTACTTAGTTTTAAGAAAGACCTTTGATACCATCGGCTTCAATTGTTCGAACCCCACTAACCTTTGCTCCGCCTTTTTTTC
>JAGARY010000458.1 GCA_017622055.1 Treponema sp.
AATGGCCTGTAAAACGTGCAGTAGATTGTTATGCAGAACGCCTTGCTCCAAGTGAACCAATGGTTACACAAGTTCGTCTTATTGACACATTCTATCCAGTTTCTAAAGGTGGAACATATTGTATTCCAGGTCCATTCGGTGCTGGAAAAACTGTATTACAACACACAACAAGCCGTAATGCCGACGTAGACATTGTAATTATTGCTGCTTGTGGTGAACGTGCCGGTGAAGTTGTAGAAACAATTAAAGAATTCCCAGAATTAAAAGACCCAAGAACTGGGCGTTCTTTAATGGAAAGAACAATCATCATTTGTAATACATCTTCAATGCCAGTTGCCAGCCGTGAAGCTTCGGTTTACACATCTGTAACTTTGGCAGAATATTACAGACAAATGGGACTTCACGTTCTTCTTTTAGCAGACTCAACATCTCGTTGGGCACAAGCTCTTCGCGAAATGTCAGGTCGTCTAGAAGAAATTCCTGGTGAAGAAGCTTTCCCTGCATATCTTGAATCTTACATTGCAGCTTTCTATGAAAGAGCTGGTATTGTAAAACTTCGAGATGGAAACGTAGGTTCTGTTACAATTGGTGGTACAGTTTCTCCTGCTGGTGGAAACTTTGAAGAACCAGTTACACAAGCAACACTTAAAGTTGTTGGAGCCTTCCACGGATTAAGCCGCGAACGTTCAGATGCTCGTAAATATCCTGCAATTGACCCAATTATTTCTTGGTCAAAATATAAATCAGTTTTACCAGAAGAATGGGTAGGTTATGCAAGAAAAGTTTATCTTTCTGGTGTAGAAGTTAACCAAATGATGAAAGTTGTTGGTGAAGATGGAACAACAACAGAAGATTACATTGAATATCTTAAAAGCGACTTCTTAGATTCTGTTTATATGCAACAAAACTCATTTGATGATGTAGACGCTGCAGTAAGCGTAGAAAGACAAAAATATACATTTGCAAAAGTTCTTTCTGTTCTTGGTTCAGATTTTGATTTGAACGATAAAGATTCTGCACGTAACTTCTTTAACCAAATGAGACAAAAGTTCATAGACTGGAACTATTCTGAATGGAATAGCGATAAATTTAAAACTGCAGAAAAAGAAATTGAATCTCTTTATGCTTCAGCAACAGGAAAACAAAGAGATGATGTTTCCTATATGCTCAAGGATGGTGAATAATGAATAAGATTTATAGTAAAATTGAATCCATCGTTGGTAGTGTTATTACAGTAAAAGCTGATAATGTTGCTTATGGTGAACTTGCAGAAATTGAAACAAGATTCGGTAAATCATTAGCAGAAGTAAACAAAATTGACGGTGAAACAGTTTCACTTCAAGTTTTTGCTGGAGGACGAGGTATTTCTACAGGTGACCACATTAAGTTCTTAGGTCATCAAATGGAAGTTTCTTTTTCTGATAATTTGCTTGGTCGTATTTTTAATGGTTCTGCTGAACCTCGCGATAACGGGCCTGCTTTAACAGATAGCCTTGTTACAATTGGAGGACCTTCTGTAAACCCTTCAAAACGTATTATGGCTCGCCGTATGATTCGTACTGGTATTCCAATGATTGATATGTTCAATACTTTGGTAGTATCACAAAAACTTCCAATTTTCTCTATTTCTGGAGAACCTTATAACCAACTTTTGGCAAGAATTGCTATGCAAGCTGAAGTTGATGTAATTGTTCTTGGTGGAATGG
>JAGARY010000459.1 GCA_017622055.1 Treponema sp.
AAATATTCTGGTTCTTTGCCAAAAAGATTAAAAGGTTATAAATCAAATTTGGTGGGAAGAGTTGAAACACAATTAAAACTTCAAGAAGCTATAAAAAACGAAGAATACGAAAAAGCTGCATTGTACAGAGATTATTTAAACGTGTTAAATAATCAAAAAATTGAAAATGGTGAATCAGAACAAAGTGATGAAATTAATGAGGAAAAGTTAGATGAGCAACAGTGATAAAGAAGCAACTTCAAAACCTTGGTATTCAGTGGCAGGGTTTGAAGAAGATGTAATTATTTCATCAAGATTAAGAATTTGTAGAAATTTAAGTGATTTTATGTTTCCTCAAAAGTTGCAATCAGACGAAATTGAACGAATTCGTGGATTGTTATTAGAAGCGGTTAATTTTGAAAATGATAAAAATATTAATTTTAATTTTGTTGACGTAAAAGAACTTTCAGATCAAGGCAAAATGATTTTAATGGAACGAAATATTTTGTCTGTAGAAAATTGTGATTGTGTTTTTATGTCTGAAAACGGAAACTTTTTTTGTAGAGTTTGCGAAACTGATCATGTAAAACTTGCGGCCTACCAAAGTGGTTTGAGTTTTCAAGAGTTGTTTGAAAAAGTTTATTTTATTGATGAAAAAATGCAAGAAAAAGTTCAATATGCTGCTAATTTTGATTTTGGTTATACAAATTCTACATTAGAAAATACCGGAACTGGATTAAAATGTTCTTTTGTATGTCATATTCCTGCTATTGTTTTTTCTAATTCTTTAGAAGAAGTTGCAAAAGTTGTTACAGAACATAATTTACAAATAAAATCATCTTTTCAAAATAAATATCAACACGATTTTCCAATTGCTTTATTTGAAATTTCCAACGAATATTGTCAAAAAGGTACGGAATTTGATCAACTTGCTGAAATTATTTCAATTGCATCATTTATTTTGAAAACAGAACGAAAGATTAGAACCAAACTTGCCGATAATAGTAAAACGGTAATATTAAACTTTGTAAAACAGTCTTATGCAAAGGGCGTTTCTTCATTATTACTAGAATACAATGAATCTTTAAGTTTAATTTCTGCATTGAAATTTGGCTTACAGTGTAATTTTATAACTGGGATAGAAGAATCAACCTTAAATAGTTTGATTTATAAACTAAAACAAAATCATTTAGAATGTTTAACACAAAGTTATAATTTTGAATTTGAAAAAGATATTCAACATAATCGAATTTTGCAAATTCAAAGATTAAGAGCCGTAATTTTACAAGAAGCTATAGAAAAAATACAGTTTTCTTGTTAGAGGTTTTTAATGAAGACATTTTCACCACGGGCAAAAAAAGTTTTAGGAGCATTTGCTCAAGATGAAGCTAGAAAATTTGGTTCAAAACAAATTTTCCCAGAACATGTTATCCTTGCAATTTTAAAACAAAAAGATTGTCTTGGACGCAATGCAATAGTAAATCTGTTAAAAGAAACAGAAATTATTGAAAAATTTACTAACGAATTAATATACATTTTTGCTAGTGAAAATGGACAACCAACCTTAGATGAAATAAAAAGAAGCCGAAGATTTGATGTTATGTTAGATTTAGCAGATATTGAATCTAATTCTTTGCATAATGATTATATTGGAACTGAACACCTTTTATTAGCCGCAATTCGAAAAGAGGGAAGTTTTGTTTCAACATTTTTCCAAAGATACAACATTAAAATTATGGATGCTCGCTTTTTGATTATGGATTTACAAAATAAGAATTTATCTTCAATGCAACAATTCAATTCAGAAAGTGCTTTAGATTCAATTTTTAAATCAATTTTTGATTCGACACAATCTTTATTTTCTGCCTTGGATGAAGAAAAAGAACAAAAACAAAAGAATGCAAACGAAGAATCATTTTTAACTGAATACAGTCGTGATTTAACAAAAATGGCAAGAGAAAAATTGCTAGATCCAGTTGTTGGTCGTGGAACAGAAATCCAAAGAATAATTCAGATTTTGTCTCGTAGAACTAAAAATAATCCTGTATTAACTGGGGAGCCTGGAGTAGGAAAAACAGCAATTATAGAAGGGCTTGCACAGCATATTGTTGACGGTCTTGTTCCAAATGATTTATTAAATAAACGAATTTTATCATTAGATTTAGCTGCTTTAGTTGCAGGTACAAAATATCGTGGTGAATTCGAAGAAAGAATGAAAAAAATGCTAAAAGAATTAAAAGAAAACAAAGATATCATTCTTTTTATTGACGAACTTCACACAATTATTGGTGCTGGTGGAAACGAAGGAACAATGGACGCATCAAACATTATGAAACCAGCTCTTTCCCGTGGTGAAATTCAAATTATTGGAGCCACAACTACAAAAGAATATACGAAACACATAGAAAAAGATCTTGCTTTAGAAAGAAGATTCCAAATTGTAAAAGTTGAAGAACCTTCCGATGAAGAAACAGAAGAAATTCTAAATGGAATTAAGAAAAAATATGAAAGTTTCCATCGGGTAATTTACGAAGATGATGTAATTCCTGCAATTGTAAAACTTTCAAGAAGATATATTCCAGAAAAAGTTCTTCCAGACAAAGCAATTGATATTTTGGACGAAGCTGGCGCTGCAAAGAAAATTCAAGAAGAATCTCGTCCTTCAGAATTTTTAGAAATTGAAGAAAGAATTAATGAACTTTCTCAAGAAAAAATGAACCTTGTAAAACATCAAGATTATGAAAATGCGGCTTTAATTCGCGATAAAGTAATTGATTTACGCCGTCAACTTGAAAATTGTTCAAATCTTTGGATGCAAAACAATGGAACTCAAAAAAAATATGTTACTTGTAATGATATTGAAAAAATCATCAGTAATATGACTGGAATTCCTGTTGAACAAATGACTTCTAGCGAAAGCCAAAGAATTTTGAATATGGAAAACGAATTGCACAACACAGTAATTGGTCAGGAAAATGCTGTGAATATTATTTCTGGTGCAGTTAGAAGAAGCCGAGCTGGTATTTCTTCTCCAAAACATCCTGTAGGTTCTTTTTTGTTTTTGGGGCCAACTGGTGTTGGAAAAACCCAACTTGCAAAAGCTTTGGCAAAATATTTGTTTGGAACAGAAGAATCTTTAATCAGAATTGATATGTCTGATTTTATGGAAAAACATACGGCTTCACGTTTAGTTGGGGCTCCTCCTGGATACATTGGCTATCAAGAAGGTGGCGTTTTAACAGAAAAAGTAAGACGAAATCCATATTCTGTAGTTTTATTAGATGAAATTGAAAAAGCTCATCCAGATATTTTTAATTTATTGCTTCAAGTTTTAGAAGAAGGGGAACTTTCAGATAATATTGGTCATACTGTAAACTTTAGAAACACAATTATCATTATGACAAGTAACGCAGGAGCAAGACAAATTACAAACGAAGGAAGAGTTGGTTTTGGATTTAACACAGTTGATGTTTTGCCTTATGAAGAAATAAAATCAACTGCCATGAACGAGTTGAAAAAACTTCTTAGTCCTGAACTTTTAAATCGTATTGATGATGTAATTGTTTTTGATGCATTGAAAAAAGATGAAGTTTCTAAAATTCTTGATATTCAAATTGCAGATTTAGCTTCAAGATTAAAAGAAAAAGATTTGAAAATTGAAATTACACCAAAAGCAAAAGAATATTTAATTCAAAATGGATATAATCCTTCTATGGGCGCCCGTCCAATGAAGCGTTTGCTGCGAAAAGAAGTTGAAGATCCATTATCTACAGAAATTTTGGCAAATTATGGCAAGAAATATAATTTTGTAAGAATTAGTTGCAAAAATGACAAAATTAATGTAGAACTTTTGAATAAAGATATTGAAATGGAAAAAGTCAAAAATCAATTTCAAGTTGAAGTAAAACAACATTAAAAAAAGTAAAAATATAAAGATTACGAAAAAAATAATTAAGGAATGATTATGTTTACTAAAATGATGAAAGCTAAAAGAAGATTATTGCTTTTTATTGGTTTTGTTTTTGTTCATGCATGTATTTTTGCTCAAGACAATGCTAAAGTTTCTGTTGGAATTTTAAACGGTCCAAGTTGTATTCCAATTGTTCAAATGATGGACACAGATTCTGAAAATTAT
>JAGARY010000460.1 GCA_017622055.1 Treponema sp.
ACTGAGAAACTCCTTGCAAGATAAATGTATTATCTTCTATTTCTCCGTGAACAAATTCAATATTCACTTGATGTTCAAAAACTAATTTGTTAATTATTTTTTGACACAACAACATATCTTCAACTTTTTTTGTTCCCAAATCATCTTTTTCTGGGGTAATAATTGTTTTTGCGTAAGTTGCAATCAATTCTGCACAATCTTCAATTGGAAGGTATCCTGTATTTAAAACCATGTGATAATTTACAGAATCATTAATATCAACATTATAAAAACTGCTGTGATATCCTTGCCGATTTGTGTCACTTTCTTGGATGCGTTGTTTTGCTTGTTTTTCGTTCCAGTCAAATTCTTTTTGTAAACGTTGAATTCTAACTTCTTCTGGAGCAACAAGTCTAATTGATATATTATTTGGAACGTTTTTCATTGTATAAAAAGCTCCACGACCAATAATTACAACATTCTTTTTTGCGGCTGCTTCCAAAATTGCATATTGAACGTAATTTAGATATTCATCACGGTCTTTTGCAAGTGAAGCAAAAAATCCAGGTTTTCGTTCATCATATTTTGGCATTTTTTCTGCAGGAAAACCAAGTTCCACAATACGATTTTCTATGTCTTTACGAGTAATAAAAGTATAATTTAACTTTTTTGCAAGTAATTCTGATATTTCGTCACCTTTTGCTGCTACTTGTCTTGAAATTGAAATAATTGCCATAAAAAACCTCACTTGGAATATTTTTATTTTTTCTAATAATAAGTATAATAAATCTAGTTTTAAAATATGTCAAAAAAATGGAGCGATTTTTGAAAAATTATTTTACACAAGACGATGAAAAATTAAAATGGAAAACAGGTGAAGAAAAACTGCTTTTGAACACTTGCGTTTTTGATATTGTTTCTAGTCACAACGTAAATGAAGCGGGCGATGGTGTTGAAGGTGATTACATTACTGTAAATGCAAAAGATTGGGTTGTTGTAATTCCTGAATTTAATGATAGTTTTTTGCTTGTAAAACAATGGCGTCATGGGGAAAAAGCTTTGAGTATTGAATTTCCTGGCGGTGTAATTGACCCAGGTGAAAAACCAGAGCAAGCCGCCCTTAGAGAGTTAACTGAAGAAACAGGTTTTGTTCCTGGAAAAATTGTGAAAATTGGTGAAGCGAATCCGAATCCGGCGTTGTTTAGTAATAAAGTTCATTTTTATTTGGCACAAGATTTAAAAAAAGAAAAAAATCAAGATTTGGATGATGATGAGTTTATAAATTGCATTGAAGTTGCAAAAATTGATGTTTTAGATTTGATTGGCACAATGCAATTTCCACACGCATTGATGGGAACTGCATTGGCTTCTTATATTAAGTTTAAAGGAATTAAGCTTGTGTAAAAGCGTCCCAACCTTTTTTCTTAATTCCGTCGCACCATTGTTTAGCAAAGTGCTTTGCACCTTCTAAATCGTGGTCGCGATAGTTTCCACATTCTGGTTCCGTAGTTGCAGGAATTGGTTTATCCCAAATTGCAACTTTTTCCAAAACGTTCAAAAGATGATTTGCAACAGTTTCTTCATCAAGTTCCCCAAAAAGTGTAAAATAAAAACCTGTTCTACAGCCCATTGGAGATAAATCAATTACACCTTCCATTTCGTCCCGAATATATTCTGCCATAAGATGCTCAAGAGTGTGAATTGCACCTGTTGTCATAAATTCTTTGTTTGGTTGTGTAAAACGAATATCAAATTTTGTTACAACATCACCTTTTGCTCCAATTTTTGTTGCTGCTTTACGCACAAATGGAGCAAAAACTTTTGTATGATCTAAATTAAAACTGTCTACATTATATTTTTTTTCTGACATAAAAACCTCCACAATAAAACTAAATATTTTTTACAAATTCAGAAACTAAAGACGCACTCATTTTTGCACAAACTTCTTCGTTAAATTGGTATGTGCTAGTTGCAGAATCGTCGGCACAATCTGAAAGACATCTAATAATTACAAAAGGAACCTTATTTACAGTTGCGGCATGAGCAATTGCAGCTCCTTCCATTTCTACACATTCTGGAGCAAAATTTGCAATAATTTTCTCTTTTGTAGCTTTGTCTGCAATAAATTGATCCCCAGAGGCAATTCTACCTTTTACAATTTTGTGTTCTTTTGAAAAATCTGTAGATTCAAAAGTTTTTACAAATAAATCTGCCATTTTTTCATCTGCCACAAAGAATTGATTTTGTTCTGGAATTTGACCAATTTTGTATCCAAAAATTTGAACATCAACATCGTGATACGCCGCTTCTGTTGAAACAACAAAGTCAAAAACACCAAGTCCTTTTCCAGCAGCACCAGCAATTCCTGTATTGATGATTTTTGTTACATTAAATTTGTTTATTAAAGTTTGAACACACAAAGCGGCATTTACTTTTCCAACACCACTTCTAACAATTACAACTTCTTTTTGATTCAACAAACCTTGATTAAACTCTAATCCAGAAAATTTTTCTGTTTTTTTATTCTCTAACTGAGCACAAAGTGTATAAACTTCTACATTCATTGCACCAATAATTCCAATTGTTTCTTTCATTTTTCGTTCCGTTATTTTCTTAATTCTGCTTCTTTTTCTTCTTTTGTACGTTTTCTGTAATGATCTAAAATTTCTTTACTGAGTTTATCTTCTAATTTGAATTTTTGAATTACCCAACCCATTACACGTTTGTAAATAAAAAATCCTAAAAACAATCCACCAAAGAAAACTACAATTGTCATAATTGAAAATACAGTTTGTCCAATATCTCCTGTAGCACCAAAAACTCTAAACATTATAAATGCAACAAGAACAAACAAAACAATCATCACAATTAAAGTTTCAATAATTTCAAATACACTTGCAAAAAACATAAACATGCTTGAATATCTTTTTTTATTTCTATATTCAACAGCATCTTTTTTTCTTTGTTCTTTTACTTTTTCATCTAAATCTTCAAAACTCATTTATTTTCCTCGCTATTTGATTTTTTATTTGATTTTGATTCAGCGATAATTGTTTGAATAAAAGAAATTATTAATAAAATACCACAAACAACAACAGCAGAATCTGCAATATTAAATGTTGGCCATCTTTCTAATCCAAAAAGTCCGTAAAATTTTACATCAATAAAATCAACAACACCTTCTGCACGAAAAATTCTGTCAATTAAGTTTCCAATTCCGCCACCAATAATTCCTGCAACGCTCCAACGTTGAAGTTTTGTAAAATCGTTGTTTCTAAAATAAACAACAATTACCATAATCATTACAATAATTGGAATGATAGAAAAAGCAATTCTTCGTACAATCAAAGGCCAACTTGCACCAAAACTAAATGCAACACCAGAATTACTTACATGAATGATTCTTAAAAAATCTCCAAAAAATTGCGCTCCAATTGTATATGGGGCAATATTTTTTACAATTAGGATTTTTGAAATTTGATCTAAAATGATAACTGCAAAAGTTAAAATAAAGGGTAAAAGTTTTTGTTTTAAATTTTTTTCCATAATTAATAGTATATAAGTTTTATTTTGATATTTAAAGGGGAAAAAGAGGATATTTATAAATTCAAAAAGCAGAATTCTGTTTGGAGCGGATAAGCTAAAAATTGCTTTCGCATTTTGTTTTAAGTCGCTGCAAGCAGCTTACCAAGTTTCTTTCAGAAACTTGCGGTTTCCTATTGAACAGCGGCCTTACACAGGAGGATAAGCTAAAAATTGCTTTCGCAATTTTTTTAACGCTTTCCAATTTAACACCGGGCGCCAGCGCCCTTACACAGGAGGATAACCTAAAAAATGCAGTGCATTTTTTTTAACGGTTTCCTATTGAACACCGGCCGCCAGCGGCCTTACACACTTGACAATTGTAAAAAAGCTTGTATACTTGAACAAACATTCAATTGAATAAATATTCAAATGTTTTATTTATTCTTTGGGGTAGGGATTGGAGCTGCAGCCCGAAGGGCTGTTCCGAAGCAAGCGAATGCTTGCGGAGGAATGGAGGCGAAAGCCGGAACAGCGGAAAGCCCGCCCAAAGGGGCTGTCTAATAAGTTCAACTTATTAGACAGCCCCTTTGGGACCCTCCTGAAAAATAAAAAAAATATGGAGCCATTCTTATGGAAAAAAAATTGCCCAGCTGCGACCAAGACGTGATTCATGTTGACATTGTGGAAAAAGTTCGGGGGGAATTTCCTAATGACGAAATTGTTTTTAATATTGCAGATTTTTTTAAGATTTTTGGGGATTCTACTCGATTTAAGATTTTGTATGCTTTGGATAAGGAAAAACTTTGCGTTTGTGATATTTCGGCGTTGCTAAAAATGTCTACAAGTGCGGTTTCGCATCAGCTAAGAGTTTTGCGAGATTCTAATTTGGTAAAAACTGAGCGGGATGGAAAAATTATTTATTATTCGTTGGCAGACGATCATGTAAAGCAAATTATTGAATGCGGAATGGATCACATTCTGGAAAAAGGAAAATAAAATGGAACACGAAAACACAAAAAATGAACACTTAGAATTAAAACAGGAATGCGGGTGCCACGAACACAAACATGAGCATCACGAACATTGTGAACACGAAAAACACAGCCACGGAAGCGAAAATCACAGGCATCATCACCACCATGAACATGGGTGCGGGTGTTGTTGCGGGCACAACCACGGACATGGTCGTAATCACGAAGGACATTC
>JAGARY010000461.1 GCA_017622055.1 Treponema sp.
ACGAGAACAAGGAAAGGAAGAGGGATTGCAACAAGGAAGAGAACAGGGATTGGAACAGGGAATAAAGCAAGGTAAAATTGAAATTGTAAAAAAATCTTTGGAAAAAAAACTTCCTATAGAGACTATTTCTGAAATTACAGGATTATCTATAAAAGAAATTCAAGAAATAAACAATTAACTCTATAACTAAACATATCAGATATCTTCACAGAAGCGACTTACCTGAATCTTGTACTTTTTTCACGGAACACCCTGCTAACATTTGACTGTAGTATTTTGGTTCAATTTGGGAGAGGGGGATTTCGCATTCTTGCAGAAGTTGCTCTTCTAGTTGTTTGATTTTGGCAATTTCTTCTGGATTCTGAGTTTCTTTTATTACTTCAATTTCTAAAAAGTCGCCAAGGGGAGGCACTGTACATAATTCAACGTGCAATTCTTCGTTTTGGGTTTTATATGTCCAATGTTCAACAATTTTTTCTTTTGTGTAAGCAATTTTACCTCCAATATCAAAAAGAAATTGTTCCATGGCGTTGGGATTTTCTATAAATGTTTCGTTTTCAACATTCACTTCAAATTGAACGCCGTCAGTACTAGTTTGCCTTTCTTTTTTCTTGTAAGTAAAGTAATTTTCGCTTATAGAGTTTTTTTCAATTTGACTTCTAATTCTTACAGTAATGTGTTCTTCCGAAGTTTTTGATTCTGTTTGCTCGACCAATTGTTTTGGAATGTGATAATAAGTGTCTTTTTTTTCTGTATGACCAAGATATTCTGCAATAGAATTCATTTTTTCAATTACAAAATTGCGATTATAAACATGGGCTTTTATTTCAATTTCAAAACTCATTATTTTTCTCCTGTGTAAGACCGCCGGTTAGAGCGGTCGGTATCCTATTTTCTATTGATTTTATTGTACAAAATTACTTCTGGACGATATTCAAAATGCATATTATCCCAAATTATCCATTTTCCACCCCACAAAAATCCGTGAGATTCAAAAATTTCTATAACTTTTTGCGGAGGCATCCAGCGGCGATCTAGTGGAAGTAACATCCAATTTTCTTTATCTAAATCTCGACGCCAAGCCCAATAAAGATTTTTTGTTTTCCAACCTTTTGGCAAAATATCAAAAGCTAATCCTAAACTGTGAAAAGATCTATTTCCAGAATCGCTAATTGAACGCCAAGAATAGGAATCTGCACTATCTAATTTTTCTATAAAAGTTTTTACTTCTTCATCAGTTTTGGCCGCTTCAAGAATATCTTTTTCGACTTTTTTTAGAACTTCGTGAATAAATTCGTGTGGATTTGACCTTTTGTTTAAAAACGAAAGTGATTTTATATGAGATTCCACTGCAATTCTAGATTTACAATCATAAATCACATCATATAAAAATGGAGGAGTTCCTTTTCCTTCCGTTCTATTTTTTGGATTTGAAAAATTTCTAATTCGCTCTACATCTTCTGTGGTAAAATCTTTTGGATCTGGAATTTCTTTTGGATAATGATACAAAAACGGAGAATACAAATCTTTATTTTTAAGTTCTTCTTTTGGCAAGAATTTTCCATCGGCCCAATATAAAGTTGCCCTTCTATTTTCTGCTTTAATTTTAATTTTCCAATCTTTTTCTGCTTCATCAAATTGGCACTTAAATTTTACCCAAGGATAAGCATCTTTAAAAATCTGCAACAATTCAGGTTCATCTAAAAGCTCAATTAAAAATTTACAAGATTCTTCATAAATTGATTCATATTCAAAATTGTGAACATAATGGGGACAATCTAATTTTCTTATTTGAACATTTTTCCGATTTTTGGCGTAATCATAGAAAAAATTGATCCATTGTTTTTTTTCATAACCAGTTCCAATTCCATTTGAAACAAACAAAATCATTGGAATTTCAGTTTTATCAATTTCTTCAACTTTTAATGCATTTTCTTTTACATTTTTGGCTTCTTCAACCATTGGATTTGTCATTGTTTTTTTATAAAACAATTTTTTGTATAGATTCTTTTCTTGATCAGATATTGTTCCATTTGTTATTGCACTTGAAGAATTGCAAATGTTTGGAACAAGTCTTGTAAGTCCAATTTTGTTTGCAAATTGAGCAAGTTTTAACACTAAAAAATTGATTTTCATATTTTCGTAAGTTTTTGGAATTGCACCGTCTAGACCAATAATTCCATCAACTTCATTTGGAAAACTGTTTGCCCAAAACAACGCTTCTAACATAGACATTGAATGTGGAACTAAAATCATTTTTTTGTCTTTTTCAGGTTGATTTTCTTCCAAAATGCCAATTTTTTTTAAGGCAAGTCTTGTTTCTGCCAAAATTGTTTCTATATTTCTGTCTGAATTCCCATCTTGGCTAAAACCGTATCCAGATTTTTCTACAACCACAATTTGAAAATCTTTTTTAAATAAAGAATAAAGAGATTTAAAATCTAAAACTGGAGAACAAGTTCCCGCTCCAGACATAAAAACTAAAACAAAATCACTTTCTTCATTGCCATCTACAAAAACATTAATTTTATGATTTCCAACTTCAACTAAAGTTCCATATTCATTTGCAACAGATTGTAATTCTATATTTTCATTTTTACACCTTATTTTGTGAAAAATGCCAGAAATTACAAAAAAAATTAAAACAATAACTATAGGGATTACACAAAGTATAAATTTCTTTTTCACAAAAAAATTATATAAAAAAAATAATTTTTCTTCTACTTTTTGATTTTTTCAGTATAACTATTTTTATATTTTTTTTATTTGGAGGTTAAAAAAATGACTCGTATTGAATGGAATGATGAATATCTTTTAGGAATTTTGGAAATAGATAATCAACACAAAAAATTGTTATCTCTAGCTAATGAATTATATGATATTGCTTCTGGCGATGGAGAAAAATACAAACTTCAAATGTCTATAGTTTTAAAAAAATTGACAGACTATACTGTATACCATTTTTCTAGCGAAGAAGCATTTATGCAAAAACATGGATATTCTGGAACTTCTGCCCACAAAATGGCTCATGACGGTTTTATTTCTGAAGTAAATAATCAAATTAAATTGCTTTCTGCAGAAAATAAAGATGCCGGAGTAAAATTTTATAATTTTGTTGCCAATTGGGTTTTAACACACATTGCAAAAGCAGATAAAATCTGGGCAAATTACGTAAAATCAAAAGAATAAGATTATTTTGAAAAAGGTATGACTAAAAGATTCCTCCACCAAGAGGAGGAATGACATAAAAAATACTTATTTGAATTATAAATTTATTTGTTATTGCGAGAGTCCATTTTTGGACGACGTGGCAATCTAGTTAATTAGTGTTCATTTATACACTAGACTGCCACGACCTAAAGGTCTCGCAGTGACGGTGATATTGTGTCAGACTTAATCCGTGAATCTTTTTCTTCTATTGTAATGAAAGTTTATACCACAAAGTTCCGCTGTCTTGTTTGAATGTAAAAACAGTTCCTAGTTGTGGTTTATCTTTTAATTGACCTTTGTTATCAAATTGATACAACTTCCATCGGCTACCAGATTTCATTCCCAAAATTCCATCCCCACTTAAAGTAAATACTTCGCCTTTTGAATTCATATTTGTAGAAAGTGGAATAGAATCTCTTGTTTTGAGCATTTTTGTATGGTTTTGTTTTGCCCCATAAGCATGCAAACTTTCGTTTTTGTTTCCACACCAACTAGAAGAAAAAATTAACCAATCTGATTTTTCTTTTACAGCAGCAAAAGTAATAAAATCTTTATTTTGAATTATTGGAAGCAACATATCTTTTTTGAGCCATTCAATTGGATATGTTGGCAAAACAGCATCTTTATTCAAAACAGAAATTGCAACAAATGGATTTTGAACAATAAATACACCATAGTTTGCATTCCAGAACAATTCTTTTGTATCAGAGAAAACGCCATCTTTTTTATCAGTGATTTTTTGCTTTATAAAATCAATTTCTGCTTTTGAAGAATCATAAGAAACAGCATTTTCTGGCATAGAATTTGCATTTTCGCTATAAACAATTCCAAATTTGTGTTTAAAACCAATTACAGGTTCAATTCCCATATAACTTAAACTTGAAACAGCCCAAGCGTTGCTTCTATACAAATTTTCAAGTTCTTTTGATTTACTTAATTCAACATAAACTGAAGTTTTACCAGGTTCTACTAAGAAATTCTTAAAGATTCTTGCTGCAATTGGAGCTGCCGCTGCTTTTACAGGATTATTTGTTTGGTCAAAATATCCATTAACTCTGCTATAAGCAAAAGTTGGAATTTCTGAACAGAATGTATAAATACAGTCCCAATCTTGGAAACTTGCATAACTAGCAAGCATTGGATACATTTGAGAACTAAATTGATTTGGGTATGGATGATCATATTCAGAAACACTAAATGGTTTTCCATAAACTCTTTGCAATGCTAAATTTGTTAAAGTTCCACCAGTTACATCTTTTGTTAAATCAGCATTATTTACATAATAATCAGAATTGTTCCAACTTTCATTTGGAAAAACAGGATGATTCCAATATGCATGAGAGTCTATAATATCAAACATATTCATCAAACTAACTGTACTACAAGTTACCGCCGTTCCCATGATTAATGATTTTGAACCTAAATCTTCTCTGATATAACTAAGCATATCAGACCAGTAATTTTCTTCTACACTGTATAAAAAGTTTAAAACCAAATTTCTAAAACCATTTGGAAGAGAATCATATTCTGAACGACGTGGAAGTTTTATATTTTTTGCCGAAATTTTTGATTTTTCAACAACTTCTTTACTTCCGCCTTCATACATAGCAATTTCTTTTAAAAATACATCTGTATTTTCCAAAAATCCCATATTGCTAAAATTCAATCTAATATTTGAATCTGTTAATCCACATACAGCAGGAAGTTCAAAAGTTTGCCATTCTGGTGTAAGTTTTATTCGTTTTGTCCAACCAGCATTCATCCAAGGATCGTGAGCTTGTTGAAAAGAAACATCTATTTCTGCCGGTTTTGTAGCACGAGCAGTAAATTTTACAGTATAAAGATTCCCTTCTTGTAAACTGAGTTTAGAAGTATTGTATTGAATGTGCCAACTTTCCATTCCCTTTTTCTTAATTTCAATTTTATAACTTCCCTGAGTTCCTAAAACTTTAGCTTCTGCTCCACCATATTTTTCAAAATTCCATCTTGAATTATTGTTTACAAGTTCTGTAGAAATAGGAACTTCTTGATTATAAATTTTTGCAAGAGATTCAAAAGAATGATTATTTTTCTTGAGCCAAACATTCCATTTTTCTTCAAGCTCGCCCCATAATTCATCATCGTATTCTTCAAGCCATCCATCTAAATAACTATGAATTACGCCATTTTCGTTATTGATTTCTACAATTGCTACAGCAGGATCTTCTAAATATGTTAAACCTGTGTATGGATTTTTATGAGTTAAAAGTTCTTTTGCAAATTCTTTTTGAAGATTTCTTGCAGTTTCATTCCAAAATCCATAGCAATGTCTGTTTTTCCAATCTTTTACTTTATCAATGTTTTTTGGAAGTCCATCGGCAGAAGAATAAGTTCTACCTGTTAAAAGATTTATATTTGTGTAAATTCCGCACTTTTTTAGTTCATTTACAAAATAATCAAAACGATCTAATCCTTCTTTTGAAATTACCCACTTATTTGTGTTTTGATCTAATTTCATTAAAGCATTTGCCCAAGAAGAATCTACGTGATGGAATCTAACACAGTTATATCCTTGTGATGCTAAAAATTCTGCATATTTGATTGCTTCTGTTTTTAATGGAAGATTTGTTAAATTTGTTCCAAAAATGCGAATTCTTTTTCCGTTTGCTTCAAGATGACCATCTGAAGAAACTTTTACTCTAAACTGTCTTCCTGCAATTGGAACATTTGTATAAAAAGCACTAATTTCTGAGTTTTTGTCTATGTCGTAAATATTGAATTTAAAGGCATTTTCTACAGGTTCAAAATTTTGCCCAAAAACGACAGTTCCAAAAAGAACACAGATTGCAAAATAAATAATTTTTTTCATAAAAACCTCATTATATTCTTTTAATTCTATAGGTGGAGCAAAAAATTTACAATGAATAAATTCACCTAAAATAAAAATTTATAATTTGGAAAAGAAAAAGAAGACTGGTGTTAAGGGCTACCGGGCGTTG
>JAGARY010000462.1 GCA_017622055.1 Treponema sp.
CAATCACTTTGAAGAATCTAAAATCAATAATAAATTTAGTAATAATTATTTAGCAATTTATATGATAGAGATATTAAACGGGACTTCCTTGCAGAAAGCAAAACAATATTAGAATTCACTCTCAATTTTTTTCTCTTTCTAAATTGTGATTTTCCTTTTATAATAGAAGAAATAAATAAAAAGTATTGAGATAGGGCAAAATTATGGAGAAGTTAAAAAAATTATTCTTATTTGGAAGCATTGGAATCGTCTTTATCTTTATTGCTGCCTTGTTCATCACTCTTAGACTTTTTAATCAATCTGAAAGCGAAAATCTTAATTCAACTGAAAATGAAAAATTAATTATTGGTTTTTCCCAAATTGGAACAGAAAGTTCGTGGCGCATTCAAAACACAAAATCCATTTTTGATGCTGCAAAAGCAAGAAATATTGAAATTTTATACGATGACGCAAAACAAAAACAAAGTAATCAGTTAAAGGCAATCCGCTCTTTTATTGTGTACCAAGTTGATGTTATTGTTTTTGTTCCTATTGTTTCTGATGGCTGGGATAACGTTTTGCAAGAAGCAAAAGATGCAAATATTCCCGTAATCGTTATTGACAGACAAATCAATGTTGATTCTTCTTTGTATGCTGGATTTTTGGGAGAAAATGGTTTTGAAGAAGGAAAATCGGCAGCAAAATTCTTACTTCAAAAATGTAAAAATTGGAAAAACAAAAAAATCAATATTTTGGAATTGGCCGGGACAGCAAATTCTTCAATTGCAGTTTCTAGAGCTGAAGGTTTTAGATATTTAATTGATAAAGACAGCCGTTTTAATTTTATTCATTCAGAAGATGGAGATTTTTTGCGTTCCCGTGGTAAAGAAATTATGGATAAAATCATTTTGCAAAATGGCGGCCTTAAAATAGGAAATCAAAATATTGATGTAATTTTTTCTCACAACGATCCTATGACTTTGGGACTTTTGGAATCTTTGGAAGAAAACAAAATCACTTCAAACAAAACTGTCATTATTTCTATTGACGCAGAACAAGAATCTATTGACTCTTTAAAAGAAGGAAAATTAAATTGTGTTGTAGAATGTAATCCTAATTTGGGGCCAACTTTAATGGATTTAGTTGAAAAAGTAGCTTCTGGTGAAGAAATTCCAAGAACCACATATATGAAAGAAACTGTTTTTACAGAAAATGATGATTTTTCAACTTACACACCACGAGGATACTAAAATGAAAGCTGAAAAAACTCGTAGTTTTAAAAAAATTCTACAAAATTCCTACATTTTCTTGCTTTTTTTGATGATTATTCCTACGGTTTATTCCACAATCATTTTAAACATTCACACAAAAAAATATGACACAATTATTACCAATGTTAGTTATGCAAACGACATTAACAGCATTGCAAAAATTGTAATTCCAAATGAACTTTGGGATATTGTTTGTGGTAGAAAAGATTTTGTACAGGGAAATCAATACATTATGATAAACGAAATCTTTTCTGGAATTCAAGCAATGAAAATGAACTCAAAAGATTCTATCAACTTGGAAAAACTTGAAGTTGCAAACCGTACCTGCACAACACTATTAAATAATATTCAAAAATTGGAACAACAAATCCTTAACGGAAGTTCTGTAAAAGAAAACGAAGCATTTTTGGATGATATTAGAACTATCACTGCCCTTTTTTCAGATATTATGCAAGATTTTATTATGTCTGAAATTAGCATTGCAAATCAAACAAATAAATCTATTAAAATTTCTTCTATTACATTAACAATTTTGCAAATTATTATTCTTTTGTTCTCTGTTGCAATTTCTATGAGCAGTTTGTTTTCTATTTCAAAAAACATTAATTCTTCGTTGGAAGATATGGAAAATTTTTCTACAGAAATTGCACAAGGAAATCTTTCTGCCAGAATTAATTCTCCAGATATTCTTGAACTAAAACCTTTGGCAAAAAACATGAATACTATGGCAAGCCAAATTGATTTATTAATCAAAAAAAATATTGAAGAAGAAAAAAACTTCCAAAAAGCAGAAATGAAGGCTTTGCAAGCACAAATTACACCACACTTTTTGTACAATACTTTGGACACTATTTTATGGCTAGCAGAAGAAGAACAAACCGAAGATGTTGTAAAAATTACAAAAGCTTTTTCTGACTTTTTAAGAATTTCTCTTAGTCGTGGCCACGAATGGATTACTATTCAGCAGGAAATTGATCACATTAAAAATTATCTTACAATTCAAAAAATCCGTTATGCAGATGTTTTAAATTACAATATCACCGTAAATGAAGAATTAATAAATTTTAAAACAATCAAACTGGTTTTGCAGCCTTTAGTAGAAAATGCTATTTACCACGGAATTAAAAATAAACGTGGCAGAGGAAATCTTCTTGTGAATGTTGATTTTGCCGACAATTCAAAACAATCAATTAAATTTACAGTTCAAGATGATGGTGCAGGATTTACCCAAGAACGATTACAAGAAGTTTCTACAGAATTACAAAACGCTTCCACAAACAGCGAAAAATTAAATTCTGTTTATGGACTTTACAATGTTAATAAAAAACTTAAACTATATTATGGCGAAAAAACAAATGGTTTAGAAATAAAATCCGAACATAAAAAAGGAACTTCCATTTCTTTTATTATTCCATGCCAAACAGAAGCCGATGAATCAGGAGTTGAAAATGTATAATGTATTTTTAGTTGATGATGAACCAATTCTTTTGGAAGGAATTCGTTCCAAAATTGACTGGGAATCTATTGGGCTAAATTTTGTAGGGGAAGCTACTGACGGCGAAATTGCCCTTTCTATGTTGCAGGAATTAAAACCAGACATTTTAATTACAGACGTAAAAATGCCATTTATGGATGGTTTGGAACTTTCTAGCAGAATTAGAAAAACTCAACCTTGGATTAAAATAATTATTCTTTCTGGCCACGACGAATTTGAATATGCAAAAAAAGCAATTTCAATTGGCGTGGAAGATTATATTTTAAAACCTTTTACCGCCGACGAAGTAATTGAAAGCTTAAAAAAAGCATGTATTCAAATTGATAAAGAACGGGCTCAACTTTCTGATATTTCA
>JAGARY010000463.1 GCA_017622055.1 Treponema sp.
AACAATTGTTATTTTAAAACGCAAATAATTCTTCATTAAAATTGCTCTACTAAATTTTTATCAATTTTCTATCAATTCGTCAGTTTTCTAATTCTTACAACATTCAAATGGATAAACAAAATTCCAAGAAGCTCTTAACGCATCCATTGTTTTACAAAGCATTTCAGATTGCACAAATGGAAATTTTTCACACTCAGTTTTTCCTTGTAAAATGCATTCAGTTGCTTCTCTTAATTCATATTCATATCCATTAACTTCAAATGGGAAGTTTATTGTTTCTACAACTTCATTATCATTTCCCCATTCTGATTTGTATTTATGAATTTGGGCTTCCTGAGACATAAAAAAGTTTTGAGTAGTAATGTATCCTTCAGTTCCAAAAATAACCGCATCATGAGTATTGCTAGCTGCAGGCATATCGCAGGCACTTTGGAAAGATGTTGTAACTCCGTTTGTAAAAGCAATATTTACGCTGTTCCAAGCATCAACATTATTTTCCATTCTTACATTTGAATTAAAATGCAAAATAGGTTCAAAATTATTCAAAAAATAAGCAAAAAAGATATTATAAATTCCCAAATCAAGTAAAGCACCACCAGCAAGGTCAGGAGCCCACAATCTATTTTTTGGATCAAAAGGTGTTCTGTTACAAAAACGAGATTCAATGTGTTTTAGTTTACCAATTTTTCCTTCAGAAATAATTTCTTTAATTTTGTTCACACAAGGATTAAAAGCCGTCCACATAGCTTCCATAAAGAAAAGATTTTTTTCTTTTGCAGTTTGAACCATTTTATCTAATTGCCAAAAATTACATCCTGCAGGTTTTTCGCACAAAACATGTTTATTATGTTCCAAACATTGCATTACAGCATCAAAATGAAAAGCATGAGGATTTGCAACATAAACGGCATCAACATTTGGGTCATTCAAAAGTTCTTCATAAGAACCATAGTATTTTTCAAAGCCCCATTTTGTTGCAAATTCTTTTGCACGGTCAATATTTCTACTTCCCACTGCATACAATTTAATTTTTCCCTGGCATCCCTTCATTGCTGCAGCCATACTATTTGCAATAGAACCAGGTGCTAAAATTGCCCAATTAACATAATCTTTCATAAGATTAATTCTAAATGTATTTTGATTTATTTGAATATGAAATGTCTAAAAAAATTGTATAAAAAGAGATAAAAAGATACGTCCAATCAAGGGACATTTCATTCAAGCCCTTGACTGGACGTTTTTAGTTTTTTTTATATAAACTCTAAATAATTCTGAATTCAGAATTATAAAAAATACTACTCAGTTGGTCTTTTTTTGAAAGATTTGCTATCTAAGATTGCTTGTCCTTCACCAATTTCTTGTTCCATTAATGCACGAGCTTTTAATGGAAGACCAAACAATGTAATAAATCCTTCTGCGTCTTTGTGATTGTAAAGTTCACCAGTTGTGAAAGAAGCAAGACTTTCATTGTAAAGACTATATTTTGAACCACTTCCAGCTCCACGGATTTGACCTTTACAAAGTTTTAATTTTGCCCAACCTGTACAAGTTTCTTCTGTTTTGTCAACAAAAGCCATACAAGAATCAAACAAAGTTGTAAA
>JAGARY010000464.1 GCA_017622055.1 Treponema sp.
AACTGCTTTTAGTACAAACTAATTTCTGCAATTTCTACAGTACCAACATATTTACCAAACTCAATTTTTAAATTTGAGATTTTTGATAAATCTGCAGCTTCATCCAAGCCATATGCAGTCCAGAAATCAGCAAGCTTTAAACTAATTGATTTCAATTGACCAACATCTTCTGTAGCAATATTACAACCATTATGTTCACTACCATGTGCATCATCTGTAAAAATACTTACTTTCAATTTTTCTTCAGTAGCAGAAGAAGCTTTTAAAGTAATTTGAAGATATTCATACGCAGAAAAATCTTTTGCAGGTGATGGGAATGATACATTAGTAATAGGATAATTTACTTCTGAAGTTGTTTCCACTTTGTAGACATATTCATAAGTATCATCTTCTATATAGTATGCATTTGCATTAGACCATGATGCAGGATTTTCTACAGATAATGCATTTGCACTTGCATTTGCAGACCAAATAATTTCTTCATTAGCACCTTCTGCATCAGTGATGTATATTTTACCATATTTCATATTAGCAGTTGCCTTTTGGAAAGCTATTTGAATTGATGTAACTGCAGTTAAATCAGCAGCTGCATCTGAACCCCATGCAGCATCACACTCATCTAAGGTTGTAGTACCTGTACCCCATGCATTTGCAGTATGGATTTGTGGTGCATAACCTTCACTCTGAGCTTTATCCCCAGAAATAATTAAAACCTTAGGCTCTGTATCTACGGCATCACCCCATAAGTCAATTTTTAATAATTTTCCAGACAAATTTTTAGGATTTTTGAAAGTTAAAGTCATCGTATCATATGTATTAGACTGATTAGTTAAAACTAAAACTTTACCATAAGTTTCATCTTCTTCATAAGATACAGCAAATTGATTTCCAGGCATTGTACAACGCACTTCTTTTCCAGCAATTTCCTTTGGAGCCCAAACAACATTTGCTTCAATCCAATTTGCATTCAAAGTAACATCTGTAGTTACTGGTGCTTCCCAATTATAAACATCACTTCCATTCAACCAACCACCAAAAGCATATCCTGGTTTTACAGAATCAGCTGGTTTTGTTGCTACATCACCATCGGCAACTCTTATAGAAGAAGTATTATCCCCATCAATAAATTTAACTGTATGATACTTTACTAGTTTAACAAATAATTCTTTTGCTTCTGTAATTGGTGTATTAGCCCAATCAAATACATTTTCAAGAGCAGCATCTGTAAACAATCCTTCAAAATCATAACTACTATATTTTTCAGGAATTTTAGATGTCATTGCCTCAAGTTCAGCTTGAGTAATTTTTTCACCATAATTTACAGAAAGATCTGCCGAAACGCCTTCTGCAAGTGTAAGAGTAACTTTTAAAGATTTTAGTTTTAAATAAACATCAATATTGGATGTAATAGGTGTTTCAAAATTAAAAGCTTTACCTTCTTCATCAATGAATTCATACTTTTCATAACCAGTAAAATCTGTTAATTTTTCACCTTCAGTTACATTTTTACCTTTACCAATAACTTCTTTACCTAACATAAATGTAACTTTATAAACAGATT
The DNA here is from genome assembly GCA_017622055.1 of Treponema sp. GTDB lineage: Bacteria > Spirochaetota > Spirochaetia > Treponematales > Treponemataceae > Treponema_D. The sequence goes on from JAGARY010000464.1 coordinate 1,562, forward strand.
TTTCTGTACATTCAGCATAAAAAACTTTATTACCAGTTGAACCTTTAGGAATTTCTGTTACAACTGTTCCATCTTTGTCGTTTTCATGCCATCGTAGAAAGTTTGGAGTTGCACTTGGACAAGTTGTTGGGTCATTTAGTGTAATAGTATCAGATTCAAAATTGTAAGTTGTAGGATTGTCTGTTACAACACCTTCTGGAAGGTAAGTGATTGTGTACTCTGCTAGAGTCCACTTTGCAGTTAAAGATAAGTCTGATGTGACTGGCTGTGTCCAATCGTATGCGGCATCACCATTTTGCCAGCATTCAAAAGAATACCCATCTTTTGTTGGGTCAGCAGGTTTTTGTGATTCGGCAGTTTCGCCTTCTTTTACAGTAATAGCATCAACATCTTCAACATCAAATGAAATTGTGAATGTTTTTGCTTCTTGTTCTACGGGAGGTTCATTTTGACATGCTACCCCCCCCCCAGACCAATGCAAGGGTTAGTAATGTAGATACAATACGCCCTAGTGTAGTTTTTTTCTTCATTTTAATCCTCCATAAATGAATGTAAATTCAGTTTATGATGACTTTTGTGCAAAGTCAAGGATTATTTATTCAAATATAATTCAAAGGAATCAGACAAGGCAATCCAAGAAGCTTCAATCAAGTCGCAAGAAACACCAACTGTGGTCCAGTTTGTTTTGCCGTCTGTACTTTCTATGATTACGCGAACTTTTGCTGCTGTTGCGGAACGACCATCAATAACTCTTACTTTGTAGTCTACAAGTCTAATGTGAGAAACTTCTGCGTAGAATTTTTCTAAAGCTTTTCTTAATGCAATATCAAGGGCGTTAACTGGACCATCCCCTTCTCCAGCGGTAATTTCTATTTGTTTATCAACTTCCACTTTAATTTGGGCACAACAACAAACACCTTCTTCTGGCCGTGGATTTGAACCGTTTGTTTGGTAGTAATGCAATTTGAAAACTGGTTTATATTTTCCAAGAATTTTCAAAACCATCAATTCAAAACTTCCGTCGGCACCTTCAAATTGGTAACCTTCCATTTCAAGTTGCTTCATTTTTTCGATGATTGTATCTACAACTTTGTCTGTTTTTTTGATATTTGGAACAAGTTTTTGAATTTTTTCTAAGATTGTGCTTCTTCCAGCAACTTCGCTCATAAGAAAAACTCTGGAATTTCCCACAACTTCTGGAGTTATGTGTTCGTAAGCAAAAGGATTTTTTAATACAGCGTCAATGTGCATTCCAGCTTTGTGAGCAAAAGCACTTTTTCCAACAAATGGACTTTGAGGATTTAATCTGACATTTGTAAATTCTGCAATTTGTTTACAAATAGAAGTTAAATTTTTGATATTTTCTTGTGGCACACATTCATATCCCATTTTTAATTGTAAATCTGGGATTATAGTAGAAAGATTTGCGTTTCCTGTGCGTTCACCAAAACCAAGTAAAACACCTTGAACATGAGTTACACCATTTGAAACTGCCACCAAAGAATTGGCAACAGCAAGGCCACAATCATTGTGAGTATGAATTCCAACTTCTACTTTGTTTCCAAAAGTTTGAACAACATCTTTTACAGCGGTTGCAACTTGGTCCATCATAAATCCGCCCTTTGTTTCGCAAAGACAAATTAATTCTGCACCACCTTCAATTGCCGCTTGTAATGTTTTAAAAGCGTATTCTTTATTTTCAAAATAGGCTGTAAAAAAATGTTCAGCGTCGTAAAAAACATGTTTTTTCTTTGATTTTAGATATGCACAAGTTTCTTTTATCATATCTAAATTTTCTTCTAATGTTGTTTTTAAAATTTCTGTTACTTGAAATGTCCAAGATTTTCCAAAAATTACAACATATTCTGTTTTTGCGTCAATTAAACTTTGTAAATTTTTATCTTCTGTGCAAGAAACACCAACGTGGCGAGTGGAACCAAAAGCACAAATTTTGGCATTTTGTAATGGAACTTTTCTAATTTGTTTAAAAAATTCCATATCTTTTGGATTACTAAATGGATTTCCAGCTTCAATAAAAGAAACACCAAGTTCGTCTAATGCTTTACAAATGTGAATTTTGTCTTGTACCGAAAAACTTACATTTTCGCCTTGAGCACCATCTCGTAATGTGGAATCTAATATAGTAATCTTTTTCATTATTACGCCTCGTTAGTGATTACATTTTTTCTAATCTTTTAAAAAGATATGGAAAGGCTTGTTCAAAGTTTACGCCGTACCAATTGTAGTTTTCTTCTGCCAAAGTGCACTTTATTGATTCTACAACAAAATCGGCAGCTATGGCAAAGGCTTTTTCCAAAGGAATATTTTTTATTAAAGCTCCAGTTAAAACGCTGGCAAAAATGTCTCCTGTTCCATGGAAATTTTGTGGCATTTTTTTGTGAAAATACCAAGAAAACTTTTGAGTCTGAGAATCATACGCTGCAACACCAATTTTTCCAACAACGCCTTTTAGACCTTCTTGATTTTCGGCAAATTCAATTCCTTTTAAAACAACTTTTTGGCATCCTAAAGCAGCCAAATCTTTTAATATTTTTTTAATATATTCAATG
>JAGARY010000465.1 GCA_017622055.1 Treponema sp.
CAAATGGGGTTTCTAAAAAAGTTGTTTTTGGAAATTCCAGTGGTGCTACAATGAGTTTTAGAATGGTAACTGCTTATACAGATTTTTTTGACGCACTTATTCCAATTGGCAGCAACAATATTCCCGAAGATAAAATCCTTGATGAATATGACAAAAACAATGTTTATTTATTTTTTGCCTTTGGAAAAAGGGATGAATTTCACAGTTATGAAGAAGAAATTTTGCCGCGAATTCCTCGTTTAGAAAAAATGAAGCATTGTTTTATTTTTACACCAGATTGGGTTTACAACGGCGACGGTGGAATTGCTTCTATTAATTTTGGAGTAGAAATGGGGCAACATTGTTTAATAAATTCTATGCACACAAACCTAAAACTTGACGACGGAACAATTTTAGATTCACGTTTGCCAAATGGTGTTACTGGTTGGCTTAGAGATTTGCTAGGAAAATAGTTTGGAAATGATTCTTTCTTATTGACACATTTTTATGAATTTAGTATTATAAATTCACTTGCCGGGATGGCGGAATTGGTAGACGCCCAGGACTTAAAATCCTGTGTCGAGCGATCGACGTGCCAGTTCGATTCTGGTTCCCGGCAATGAGCCTTCTTAGTTTTCTAAGAAGGCTTTTTTTTTGGCTAGAATTAGCTTTTTGGGCTACCGGGCGTTGCCGGTACACCGCAGGCCGTAGGCCGAGGAGTTTAGGCAAGCACGGGGTGCTTTTGGCATTCAAAGAATGACAAAAGCAAGCCTCCAAATTATTAAGAAAAGGTTTTTTTATGGAATTTCATTGTTATTCGGAAAAATGTGCGTTTTCTTCTTTGGAAGATATTAAAGGAAAAAGAATTACTGTAATGGGACTGGGATTGAACGGTGGGGGAGAAGCTGCTGTTAGATTTTTTTTGAAAAAGGGTGCCTATGTTATTGCAACAGATATGAAATCTGAAGAAATTTTAAAACCTACGATTGACCGACTGAATAATGACAAAAATTTGGATACTTCAAAATTAACTTACAGGCTTGGGGAACACAGAATTGAAGATTTTGAAAATGCCCACTGTGTAATTAAAAATCCGGGGGTGAAGTTTGAAGGAAATAAATTTTTGCAGGCGGCTAAAAATATTGAAACAGATTTAAGCATTTTTTTGCGGTTTACGGAATGTCCAATTATTGCAGTAACTGGCAGCAAAGGAAAATCTTCTACAGTTAGTGCAATTCATTATGGTTTAAAACAAGCGGGATTTAATGCTTTTTTGGGTGGAAATATTACTGTAAGTCCACTTTCGTTTTTTGATGAAGTTTCTAAAGAAACTCCTGTTGTTTTGGAACTTTCTAGTTGGCAATTGGCAGATTTGCGTGGGCGAAATGTTTTAAAACCTTTTATTAGCATTATTACAAAAATTGTTCCAGACCATCAAAACTGGTACGGAAACATGGAAGATTATGTAAAAGATAAAAGATTAATTTACGCCGACCAGATTTGCACAAAAGAAAATTCTTGTTATTCAATTTTTGATGCAGAAGGTGATGAAGTTGGGCAAGAGCCAGATAAAAATCTTCATTCGGAAAGTTCTTGGGGGCAACTTTTTGCAAATGAATCTAAAGCTTGCGTTTTGCGTTATGGAAAATCAAAGTTGAATGATGGTGTTTTTGGTGCTTGGCTTGAAGAAAATAAAGATTCTAAAGCTTTTGGGAAAGTTTTTTTGCCTGGTATGAAGAAACCTGAATGCATTTTGAACGGTCTTTCAGTTCCTGGGGAGCACATGAAAACAAACGCTTTGAATGCGGCTTTGACTTTGTTTTTGATGGGTGTTGATGCAGAAAAAATTGTAGAGATTTGTAAAAATTGGCCAGGAATTGATCACAGATTGCAATATTTTCACACTTGGAATAACAACGGTGCTTTGTATAAATTTTATAATGATTCTTGTGCAACTGTTCCAGAAGCGGCTGCAATGGCAACACAGGCCTTTGGAAAATCTGTAATTTTGTTTACTGGTGGAACAGAAAAAGGATTGTCGTTAAAACCTTTAATTGATGTTTTAAAAAACAAGGGTAATTTTGATGTTCAAAACCAAAACAAAATTTATCCTGTAAAAGAAATTTATTTGTTGGAAGGGTCGGCTACAAATTCGATAATTGAAGAATTGCAAAAGTCTCAGGTTGATTTTTATGGTCCTTTTGAAAGTTTAGATTCTTTGCTCAAAAAGTTTACAGAAAATCAATTTCAAAAAAACATGGAAAATGATGCTAAAGAAGAGGTTGTTGTTTTTTCACCAGGTGCCACAAGTTTTGGTATGTTTTTGAATGAATTTGACCGAGGAAATCAATTTATGAGTAAGGTAAGTTCTCTGTTAAATGATTAATTCTAACGTGTAAAATTTATCATTGCTTTCTAATCAATACGTCCGGTCAAGGCACGCTTTGCTCAAGGCCTTGACTCGGCCGTTTTTAGGGTTTGTATTAAACCCTAAATAAGAATAAAAAAAATCGAAAAAAATGTAAAAAATTTTAAAAATACTCGGTGTAAAATAATTGATCTTTTTGAAATAGTCAAAATATTTTTTGGCTTTGTCAGTAAATAATGTTGTTTTTCAAATTTAATTTTAATAATAATTTTAGTAAAATCTTATAAATGTGTTA
>JAGARY010000466.1 GCA_017622055.1 Treponema sp.
ATGCACGATACTACCAAAATTTACACAATAAAAAATGGAGAGTGGTATGAATGATAGAATAATGACTTGTTCAGATTTGATGTTAAAAGTAACAGAATTAACTTCTGAATCAGACAAAATAAATTCAGTTTGGAGAAAAGTTGTTTCAAGAGTAAAATCAAATCAGCGGGGAGATAACGTAATTCCTATTGGAGAACGCCTTGCTGGAAACACAAGAATTGTTGATTTAAAAAATGGAATTTTACTCATAGAAACAGATCATTCTGGATGGATTCAATATTTAAAATTTTATCAAAAATTTATTATTACAGGATTAAAACAAGAAATTAAAGATTTAAAAATTTCTTCTTTTGCTTTTAGACTTTCTGGAAGCGATGCTTTACTTCACGAAGCAAAAGAAAATCAGATGAAAAAAGATATTGAAGAAATAAATCAAAAATTTGAAAAAACAGAAAGTGAACTAAATAAAATTTATGCCGATAAAGAAAAGACAAGTGATAAAGAAGAACAAAAAAAATCAACTTTACCGCCAGAATTGTACGAAAAGTTAGAAAACATAAAAAGAAGCATGTTGACCAATTCTTCAAAATAATGTTATATTTTCTTACTATTCTTAATTGTTATTATTAAGGAAAACTTTAAATTATTATTGATAATTCAGTAATAATAAAAAAATATATGTAAGGAGTCTGTTCTATGAAAAGAACATATCAACCAAGTAAAGTAAAACGTAATAGAAAATTTGGATTCAGAGCTCGTATGGCTACAAAAGGTGGACGTAAAATTTTAGCTAGACGCCGTGCAAAAGGAAGAGCTAAATTATCTGTTGCTGACGAAAAGAAAAAATACTAGTAATTAGGGATGGAAACAGACTTGATTAAAACGGGATTTTTTAAACGGGAAGAACGAATAAAAAATCCCGGTGATTTTAAGAGACTGTTCAAAGAAGGAAAAAAAGTAAGTATTCCGGGAGCTAAATTGTTTTATTTAGAAAATAATCGGGATATTAACAGAGTTGGATTTCCTCTAATACGCGGATACGGTAACGCAGTTAGTCGAAATTTGTGTAAAAGATACAGCCGTGAAGTCTATCGTTTATTTAAATCACATCTGAACACCGGATATGATATTTTAATATTGATTTATCCTGGAAATGACTCGTTCAGCACGCGATGTGAACAAATTCGTTTATTGTTTAAAAAGGCAGGATTAATTAAAGATGAAAAATTTATTAACTAAATTTTTCTGCTTTCTTGTTCGTGCGTATCAAATTTTAATTTCTCCATTGTTGCCAAAATGTTGTAGATTTGAGCCTACCTGTTCAAACTATGCATTGGAAGCATTTAAAAAACATGGTCCTTTTAAAGGTTTGTATTTAACAATAAAAAGAATAATCAAATGTAATCCATATCATGAAGGTGGGTACGATCCAGTACCATAATCATTTTTGAGTTACAAATAAAAAAAATGGAGCTTACAAAATGGATAAAAATGTTGTATGGGCAGTAGTTCTTTCCACTATTATCCTTATTGGTTCTTTTATTTTGCAGCCAATTTTATTTGGTGTTCCAGAAGTTCAAGAACCAACTGCAATTGAATATGTAGAAGATAATGCTACTGAAAATCAAAATGAAGTAGAAATTGGTAATGAAATAATTGCTGAAAATGCTGAAGAAGATGTTTTAGTTGAAGAATCTCTTAAAGAAGAAAAAATTACTATTAGCACAAATAAAGCTGATGTAGTTTTTACAACTTTAGGTGGAGATATTGTTAGCTATAAACTTAAAGATCACGAAGATACTGATACAAACGAAGGTATTCAGATTTCTGATAATGTTAATGATTTTAATAGAACTTGTGCTATTTCTTTGGGTGGTGCAGATTCTATGATTATTGATAAAGTTTTTTCTTATGAAAAAATTGATGATTTAACAATTTTGTTTAAGACAAATTTCAAAGTAAAAGATTCTAACGGAACTGTAAAATCTTTTGTTTTGGGTAAAAAATATTCTTTCAAAGAAAACGAAAATATGTTCAAGCTTGATGTTTTAATTCACGGGCTTGATAATATGAGAGGTTTGAATTTTGACGGAGTTGCTTATTCTTTAAGAACTTCTCCACAAATTGGACCTCATTTTGATCCAAAAGAAAATAAATACGAAAACAGACAATTCTTGGCTCACAACGGAAGCAAAACAAAAAAAATTATTTTGACTTCTGGAGAATTTAAAAAATATGAAAAATCATTTGTTTGGGTTGGAATTGCTGGAAAATATTTTGAAGAATTGTTAATTCCTGCTGACACAACTACAATGAACGCTAGTTATTATTCTTCAAAAATTGAAGCAAATAATTATGCAAATGCACAAGCAATTGTAGAAAGACGAGCTTTTGCAGAATCTGATGTTCAAGATACATATTATTTCTATTTTGGACCAAGAAACGAAAAAGACTTAAAAGTTTACAATGTTGCAGAAAACAACGCTTGGGGATTCGGTGGAAAAAGATTAACAGACAGTTTACAATCAAGTGGTTGGTTAAGCTGGCTTGAAGTTATCTTAAAATGGTGTTTGGAAATGATTCACAAAGTTGTTAAAAACTGGGGTGTTGCAATCATCATTATGACAATTTTGTTAAAACTTCTTTTGTTCCCACTTTCAAAGAAACAATCTTTAGGAACTTTGAAAATGCAACAATTGCAGCCAAAAATGCAAGAATTGCAAGAAAAATACAAAGATAATCAACAAAAATTGCAAGCAGAAACTGCAAAACTTTACCAAGAATCTGGATATAACCCAGCAAGTGGTTGTTTGCCAATGATTTTCCAATTCTTGCTTCTTTTTGCAATGTATAACTTGTTTAATAACTATTTTGAATTCCGTGGTGCAAGTTTTATTAAAGGCTGGATTCCAGATTTGTCTGCTGGAGATAGCATTTACACATTCAAATTTAATATTCCTTTCTTAGGAAATCATTTAAGATTATTGCCAATTATTTATGTAATTTCACAGTTATTGTTTGGTAAAATTACAAATAATGGTGGTATGTCAAATTCTCAAAGTGCTGGAATGATGAAGTTTATGACTTATGGTATGCCAATTATGTTCTTCTTCTTGTTCTATAATGCTCCTTCTGGATTGTTGCTTTACTGGACTGTAAGTAATATTTTCCAAATGGGTCAACAAATCATCATTAATAAATTGATGGCAGAAAAAAAAGCTGAAATGGCTGGAAATGGAAAAAATCAAAAAACACTTCCTCCAAAAGCTAAAAGAAAATAATTTTTTTTGAAGATAATAAAATATTGGAGATAAATTAAAATGACTTACGAATACGAAGGAAAAACAGAAAAAGAAGCTATTGAAATGGCAGTAGCAGATTTGAACTTGGAAAGAGATCAATTTGATGTTGAAATTTTGGAAACACAAAAAAATTCTTTGTTCAAAAAAGGTTATGTAAAAATCAGAGTTCATACTTTTGATGATAACGAAAATTCTTTTGCAGCTAGTGCTTCTACAGAAAAAAAATTGCCATTTGGTGAAGTTGTTCCAAAAGGTGAATTTGAAGAAAAACTTATTGATTTTATTAAATCAATGATTGAAAAAATGGGTTATGATGTAAAAGTTGCAATTGCTTACAGAGAAGAAAAAAAAATAGGTATTAGATTGGAATCTTCTGCAAGTTCAATTTTAATTGGTAGAAAAGGAAAAAATCTTGATGCTTTACAACTTTTGGCAAACATTTATGCTGGAAGACTTGGTCATGAAGAAACAAGAATTATTCTTGATACAGAAAACTACAGAATTAGACGTGAAGAAGCTTTAGTTCGTTTGGCTTATACAACTGCAGATAAAGTTAGAACAACTAAAAAATCAATCTTGTTGGAACCAATGAATCCATTTGAAAGAAGATTAATTCACACAACTTTAAATGATATTCCAGATGTTGAAACTAAAAGCGATGGTGATGGTTTATATAAACAGGTAAGAGTATTTTATAAAGGAATTCGTTAATGAAAAAGGCAATAAAACTAATTAATTTTTTGATTTTTTTTGGTTTGGTTTCTAATTTTTCTTTTGCAGAATCATATAAAAATTTTGTGAATGAAGAAATTACTTCTGAAATAGAAGAAAAAGGAATGAAAAGAATTATCCACGAAGATAGTTCAAGAGATTTAGTTTTATTGCCAAATTTTGAATATTCTTCAAAATTATTGGAAAATAGAGTTGCAGAAAAAAAGAAATATACTTTTATTTCTGAAAGTTTATACCTTATTGATAAATCTGAAATTTTAGAAAAATCTAATTTATCACAAGACACAGTTACAATTGAAGATGCATCTAGAGTTGTTCGTTCAATTTCTAAAATGGAAGGAATGACTTATTATTCACTGCACAGAAAAGAAGAATCAATTTTGTATGAAAAAAGTTATATGATTGATTCCTTAGAAACACAAAATAGAATTGACGATGTAAATACTGGTAATGCTGATGGTCAAATTTCTTATGTGTTACAGGATGATCATTCATTTGGTGAATGTAGATATGAACTAAGATATTTTCAAAATGAAAATAGTATTTATGCTGTTATTAAAAATGTTGATTCAATGGGAATGGGAATTTTTAGAGTAATTGACCCTGAAGATATGAGAATTAATATTATTGTAACTGATTGTGGTGATAAATTTTTATTGTATTTAGAAACAGAAACAAATTGTCCAAAAAATAAATTGATAATCAATAAGCTTGAAGATTCATTAATTGCTCGTGTTGATGCAATTTATAAATGGTTTGTTAGTAGTTTTTAATACAAAATTAAAAAGGTGATAAAATGAAAAAAATTATTATTAGTGTATTGTTAGGTTGTTTATTATTAAGCAGCGTAGCTTGTAAATCAAGGAGTAAAGAAATGGATGCATTAGAAGGAAAAGAAGGTGTTTTTGCTGTTTTAGAAACAGAAAAAGGACAAGTAATTTTGAATCTTTTTTATAAAGAAACACCTATGACAGTTACAAACTTTGTTGGTTTGGCAGAAGGAACTTTGGATGCTGCTAAGGGAAAACCTTTTTACGATGGATTAAAATTTCACCGTGTAATTGCAGATTTTATGATTCAAGGTGGAGATCCTAGAGGAAACGGAACAGGTGGACCTGGATATAAATTCCCAGATGAATTTGTTGATGAATTGATTTTTGACAAACCTGGAAAGCTTGCTATGGCAAACTCTGGTGCAAACACAAACGGAAGCCAATTCTTTATTACACACGTTCCAACAGATTGGTTGAATCACAAACACACAATTTTTGGTGAAGTTGTTACAGGTCAAGAAGTTGTAGATACAGTTGCTCAAGGTGATACAATTAAATCTATTAAAATTATTCGACAGGGTGCAGATGCAGAAAAATTTACAGCTACACAAAAAGATTTTGACAATTTAATTGCAGCTCAAAAGAAAATCAATGAAGAAAAAGAAGCTAAAAAATTGGCTAAAATTGTAGATGGATGTGAAAAATCTGCTTCGGGTGTTTACTTTAAAATCTTAAAAGAAGGAAAAGGAAATCCAACTGGAAAAGGTAAAAAAGTTTCTGTTGAATATAAAGGTTATTTACCAGAAGGAAACATTTTTGATGCTACAAAAGAATTTCATCCACAAGGTCACGAACCATTAGAATTTACAACTGATGGCGGACAAATGATTCCTGGTTTTGACTTAATGGTTCAAGAAATGAAACTTGGCGAAACAAGAAAAATGGTAATTCCACCAGAATTAGCTTATGGACCTTACGGTATTCCACAAGCAGGAATTCCTGGAAACGCTTATATTTGTTTTGATGTTACATTGATTAGAAACTAATTATATTGATTGCCGGACTTGTTCCGGCAATATTTTTTTAAGGATTTGAGAGTTTGGAAAAAATCATTTTTTATTTTATTATTCTGTTTTTTTGTGGAATAATGTCTTTTGAAGATGTAAAATCATTAAAAATTAGAAATTTTTGGTTTTATTTATCTTATCTTTGTATTTTTACTTTTCATTTAATTTTCAATTCAGATTCAATTTTTAGTTATTTAATTTCTATAGTTTTAATGAGCTGTTGTTTGCTTCCTTGTTTTCTTTTAAAAAATAAAATGGGAAAAGGTGATTTTCTTTTTGGAATTTTTCAGGGAATGTGTCTTTTGCCAAAACAAGTGTTTTTGTGTGTATTTTTTGAAATTATTGCTGTGCTAATTTTTGTTTTAATTTTAGTTTTGGCAAAAAAATTTGATAAAGCTAAAAGAATCCCATTTGTGCCTTTTATGGCGTTGGGATTACTTTTATCTTATTTGCCCTTCACCATCAATTAAGTATTTTGTTGTAGTTAACACTTTTATTCCCATTGGCCCACGAACGTGCAATTTTTGTGTACTAATGCCAAGTTCTGCTCCAAAACCAAATTCGCCGCCATCGGTAAAGCGAGTACTGGCATTTACATAAACGCAAGAAGCATCAACAGTTGATTGGAAAAGTCTGGCGTTGGCACGACTTTCGGTGATGATGCTTTCGCTGTGTTTTGTGTTATGAGAATTTATGTAAGAAATTGCGTCTTCAATTGAATCTACAGTTTTTATGCAGCAAGCGAAATCTAAATATTCGTTTCCAAAATCATCTTCTGTAGCTTGGAAAAGAAGTTCCGAAGCAACGTAATTTTTTAGAATTGAAAAAGATTGTTCGTCTGCGTGGATTTTTACACGGCCATCAAAAGTTTTTGCCAAAAGTGGTAAAAATTCTTGCAACATTTTTTTGTGAACAACAATGCATTCAATTGCATTACAAACACTTGGTCGTTGAATTTTTGCATTTTCGGCAATTTTTGCAGCCATTTCTAAGTTGGCAAATTCGTCAATGTAAAGATGACAAACACCACTTCCTGTTTCAATTACAGGAACTTTTGCGTTTTCCACAACATTTTGAATAAGTTTTTTTCCGCCACGAGGTAAAACTACATCAATTTTTCCTACAGCGTTTAAAATTGCATTAACGTCGTCGTGGTTGTGTTCAATTACTTTTACAAGTTCAATTGCTTCTGGAACACCGTCTTCTACATTTTTAAGTGCGTCTTTAATTACCCGAACAATTTCTTTATTTGAAACATACGAAGAAGAAGAACCGCGGAGCAAAATGGAATTTCCACTTTTGTAAGCAAGACAGAAAGCATCAACAGTAACATTTGGACGATTTTCGTAAATAATTGCTACAATTCCAAGTGGCACACGAACTTGACGAATAGACATTCCGTTAGGAGTCTTCCAACCAGCAATTTCGTCCCCAATTGGGTCTGTTTGAGCAATTACAATGTTTAGGCTTTCAATAATTCCATCAATTCTTTTATCATTTAAAAGCAAACGGTCAATAATTGAATCTGGCACTCCTTTTTTTTGTGCATTTTCAATATCAATTTTGTTTGCGTCTATAATTGATTTTCGGTTTTTGTCTAAGGCTTGAGCAACAGCTTTTAAAGCGTTGTTTTTTTGTGTGGCATTTTGAAGGGCGAGTTTTTGACTTCCCTCTTTTAAAGTTTTGTAAGCTGATTCAAGATTCATAAAACCCTCCAAACCTAATGACTAGTAGTTTGCCAAGAAATACATTCCAAGAAGCATTGCAATTTTACATTTTTCTTCTGCCCAGTTGATTGAATCTGGAAGATTTGAAATGTACCACCAGAAAATACCAAATTCTGGGTCAATTCTTAAAGTGTATTCTGTAAATTCATCTGAATCTGTTGGCTGACCAAACATCAAGAAAACTGCTTGATTAATAATTTGGCGGAAAAGCCCGTAATTTTCTAACCAAGTTTGATTATCTTTTAAAAGTTGGTCAAGTTGAAATAAAAGTTGATCTTTTAATGCAATGTCAGATTTTTCAACCCAAGTTTTTTGAATTAAAAGTGTAAGATTGTTTTTAAAACTTACTAAAAGTTTTGAAATTGATTCTTCGCTCATTGAAGAAAAATCTTTGCTATAACCAAAGGCATTAGCAATAAGATTTGCAGATTTATTAAAGTCGCTTTCATTTTCTAAAAAAGAAGTTAAAGCGTTGATTGTTTCGTTATCTAAAAATTCTGAAATAAAAGATTGTTTTGTCATATATTAATATTAAATTTTTACAAGTTTTTATTCAAGGGGGTAAACTGGCAATTTTGATACTACCCAGAGAAACAAATAAATTAAAAATAACTGTGGTTATTTTTAAATAACCTTGGTTAATTTTGTAACAATCTACTTGAATAATTTTTTTAATAAAGTAAAAATAATTTGAAAAGAATACATGAGGGTTAAAATGAAAAAATTTTTTAGTGTTATTTTTTTGGGAACTTTGTTATTTGGTTTATCTGCAAGAGAAATTGATGCTATGAAATCTTTGGCAAGAGATTTGTTAAAAGATGTTTTAAGAAGTGAACAAAAAACTGTTATTGTTGGCGGCTTTGAAAGCAATGTTGGTCGTGCAGAAACAAGACAGTTGGAAGATGCTTTGCAAATTGCTATGTTTGAAACAGGTCGGGTTGAAGTTTTAGATATTGAAGATTTGGATGAAGATTTAGAAGGTGTTGATTTAATTTGTACAGGTACAATTTCTAATGGTCGTTCGGCTTATAATATTACAGCAAAATTGTTAGATGCAGAAACAAATAAAATGGTTGGAGTTGCCCTAAAAGAGATTCCAAAATCGTATATTTCTGATAGAGATGATTATTACGAAGAAGATGATGACGATGATGAATGGGCAAAATGGTTTTGGGGAGCTGTAATTTTACACGAAGCAACAAGACCTCGAAGAGTTTATATAAAACCAGCTCATCCAGAGCCACCAAGACCACCAAAACATGCAAAACCTATGAAGCCTGCAAAACCAAAAAAGATGAAAGAAAAACGTCCAAAAGTTGAAAGAGCAGAAAGAATAAATTAGACAAATTGGAATATATAAAAGTGATGTCTAAAAATATGATTTGGAAGACATCACTTTTATAGTTTATTATTGATTAGAAATTTCTTTTGAAAGTTGTAAAATTTTTTCTTCCGAAAGACCAGTGAGTTTTGCAATTTGTTCGATAGAAAGGTTCATTTTTAATGCTTCGTTAGCAGTTTCAATAGCTTTTTGTTCAGCACCTTGCTCTATTCCTTCAGCAAGGCCATCTTCAAAAGCTTCTCGTCGTTGAACTCTAATATCAGTTTCATAATCATATTCTCCAAAAAGCATATTGTGAACCTCCGTTGACTTTCGTTTAAGATATTCAGAAAGGACTCCATTTTTTATTGAACGGTTAATTGCTGTGGTAAAAGGATTTTCA
>JAGARY010000467.1 GCA_017622055.1 Treponema sp.
CCGCTTCTGCTGCTTTTGCTGCTTCAAGTGCTTCTTGTTCAGCAAGTTTTTTAGCTTCCTCTTCTTCATAATATTCAACAGCATATTCGTATTTTAGAATAAGAATTGAAACGTCATCTTCCATTTCTTTTGACATAAATTTTAGCAATGAGTCAAAAGTAAACTGAGCCATACGTTGAGCAGGGTAGGTTGAGTTATCAAGCAAAGCTTGTTGAACACGTTCTTTACCAAATTGTTCACCACGAAGTGAGTGAGAGTTAATTAAACCGTCTGTACAAGCAAGAATAATATCACCACGATTTAATTTAATTGTTTTTACAGACAAATAAGGAGAAATATCTTTTACGAATCCTAAAACGTGTCCCGAACCTTGAATTTCAATTACGTTGTTGTAAACTTGTGTATACATCATTAAAGCTGGAATACCACAGTTGATGTAATACATTGTGTCTGTTTCAAAATCAATTAAAGCAAAAAGTCCGGCAAAGATTGTACCTTTTCTAAGAGAGTCACGAACGAATGTGTTTACTTTTGTAACTAATTCTTTAAAATCGTGAGTTTCGCTTAAATATGTACGAATAATAGACTTTAAGATGACCATATTCATAGAAGCGGCAATACCTTTACCACTTAAGTCACCAACTACAAAAAGGTGGCGAGTATCTGTAAGACGAATTAAATCAATAAATTCACCACCAATGTTGTGTGAAGGAACCATCAGATAACCAGTATCAACTTTTGGGTTTTTGATGTGGTCAATGTTTTCCTGAATAGAAGTAATGATTTGCGAAGACATCTTAATTTCGCGGTTTACAACGTCGATAATATCTTTGTTAGAAATATTACGCATGTAATATCCAAATACGAAGAAGTATGAATACAATTTTGTAAATACGTTATAGTCATATTCTTTGTAGTGGTCTCCAGATGCTTTTTTTCCAAGAGTAATAAGACCAAAAATGTTGTGACCTTCGTTTAAGATAAATAGAGCATCTGATTTTGTTGTTTCAAAAAATTCTGTTAATTCTTTTGTAATTGCAGAAACTGCGTGGTCTTTTTCTATTTGTTGAGCAATTACAACGTTTCTATTGTTGTTTAATAAAGTATCAAAAATTGGATTGTTTACAGGCATCTTCATAGAAAGTTTATTAGAAGAATAAGCTGTTTCCAATTCGTTTTGGTTAGAAAGAATGTAAACGTTTACGGAAGAAGCTTCTACGTTCTTTTTAAGAATTTCATTCATTCTGTTTGTAACTTCATCCATACTAGCACTTTGATAGTTTACAGAAGCAAGATCTTTTTCAAGAGGACCTTCGTATTCTGCTGTGTAGATTTTTGAACTAGAACTTAAAACATCAGAAATTTTAAGTGAGTATAAAACACCAATTATTGTAACACCTACAAAGCCTAAGAAATTTGGTGATTCAAATAAACTTGTAGTTGGTTGGAAATATGCGAACAAAAATCCAATTGCAATTGCTGGAATAATGTAGGAAAGAATTACTTTAAAGAAGAAAACCCATAAACCTTTTCCAGATGGAACTGATTGTTTTCCAAGTGCTAATACAGTTACAACAAACATTGCAACGTAAGAATATGGGAATAACAACGAAAATGATGGAATTTCTGATGAAATGAATTTTATAAATAAATGGATAATCCACATGAATAAAATTGCTTCACCAGTCAGCATTGTTTGATATCTTTGAATTTGTGTAGAAGATTTTTCTTGAATTAATGCAACAAATAATAATGCAAATATTGGTATAATAAATTTGAATACTGCATTAAAAACAAAAACCCAATCCCATGGGAAAAAGTTTCTTGCAGGTTCTTCAAAAAGGAAGTTTGAAGCAATTACAATTCCTTTATCATTAGAAATATCTATAGTTTTGAATTGCCACCAAGCAATATAAATTGCAAGAACACAAAGTGTATATTTTAAAAGTTTTACTAAAAACTTTTTTGTATCTGTTGCCATAGAAAGCAATGCAAAAGAAAAGTTTACAAATAAAATCCCTTCCAATGCAAAAATGATTTTCATAAGTGGTGTTACCAACGACGATAACCACATATTCTTAAAAAGAAGAACAAAAAAATAAATAACAGATTCAATTGTTGCTGTTAACATTGTAATAGAAAAAGCATTTTGTTCTGATGCTTCAATTGAGAGCTTTTTATCAATATAGAATGTAAAGAAAATAAACGCTAATGTAGCTGCTAAGTTTAATAAAATATATGTCATATTAGTAACCTACCTTTGCAATCATCATAGTAACGTCATCGTGAAGTTTTTTATCACCGTTATATTTTAAGATTAAATCTACAATATCATCCACAAAGGCTTGTGGAGTTTTTGCAGCACCAGCAATTAATGTTTTTTTGAAGATATCTGTATCACCAAGTTCTACGCCGTTTTCATCCATAACTTCCGAAACACCGTCTGTTGCAATAAGGATTGTATCGCCACGGAATAATCTTTTTTCTGCAACTTGAATATCACCCATTTCAAGAATACCAATAAGAGAAGCATTTGATGTTAATGGCTTCATGCGGTAACCGTTTGGAGAAGGTGAAAGAATAATTGGGTCAGACATGGAAGCATTGATATATGTAATTTTCATATTTTCTGTATCAACAATTCCTAAGAACAATACAGTATATTTATCTTGAAGGTGCATACCTTTAATGGCTTTATCAACTGCGTTAATTACACCAACTAAATCTTCTTTATCTTCAATAATTTTTACAGTGTTCATTACCAAACCCATGATAAGTGCTGCTGGAAGACCTTTACCAGATACGTCACCAAGCATCAATAGAGTTTTATTTTGATCAATTGGAAGAATTGAAAAGTAGTCTCCAGATACGTTTACAAGTGGGCGGAAATATGTGGCAATTTTTAATTTTGGAATGTTTGGAATTTTTTGAGGTAAGAATGATTGCTGAGTTTCTGCAAGTTGTTCCCATTCTTTTGTTGTTGCCGAAATTTCAGAAAGAGTAGTAATTGTTTTTGAACGTGAAACAAAACGTTTGTATTCTTCGAAAAGTCTTCCGTAAATTTCAATATCGAATAATCTTGTATATTTACAGAATACGTAAAGGTGGAAATTGTTGTAGCAAAGGAAAAATCCACGTGATTTTTTGTAATTTGATGTTACACCAATATGGCGGTCAAAGAAAAAGTGTCCGTCGGCCCATGTGTCTGTAAAGTTTTGATCAAGTTTTGTTCTTGTAGTTTCTGATGTAGTAAGTCTGTTAGGACTGTTGTATAAAATGTAGTTTTTTGTTCTGTCAACGAGCATTACAGAACAGTCACCAAGTTTTTCAAGGTTATCTGCAATTACTGAATAAAAATCTTCTAGGGTGTAGCAGAAACGAAGTTTGTCTATAAATTGATTAATGATAACCGTTTCACCAGTTTCCAAAGTATCATGTTTGATTTTTGCATAAATGTAAGATCTGGCTTTGTTAAATAAGAAAATTACTGTAACAAAGATTGCAGAAATTAATGCTAATGTAACATAAGAAAGATTGTTACTAGTTTTTTCTGGTAATAAAGCCAAAGCGACTAATAAAAATAAAAGTACGGCACAAATATTGATAGTAATTAAAGCTAATTTTTTCCTAGTACGATACATGGATACCTCTTTTCGACAAAATATATAATATATCTTATCATATTATCGGTAAAAAAGCGAAAAAAATGTAGGGAAAAAAAAGAAGGTTTAAAGTAAATGCAGAATTCAGAATTAAATTTTTCCGCTTCGTAAAAAATTTAAAAAAAAATTTATTTAACTTGCATAAAAAATCACTTTTTTTACTAGTATATATATGTGAGCGATTCTGATAAATTTTATGACGAAAGTGTGTACGAAAATGACGTGGTTGCTAAAGCGGCTTTTGAAAGTTTTGGGATTCGGTATCTTTATCCTTGGCAGCGAATGGTGATTGCAAACATTTTGGAAGCTTTTGAATTCAAAGATTGTGAAGAAGATGATTTTGACTCTTTTTGTAAGGGCAGACAAATAGTTTTGTTGCCTACGGGAGCGGGAAAGTCTTTGTGTTTTCAAATTCCGGCTTTGTTATTGGATGGTCCAACTTTGGTGATTTATCCTTTGTTGGCGTTGATGGCTGATCAGCAGCGACGAATGCAAGAAGGAAATTTGAAGAGCGTTATGTTTAGGGGTGGAATGTCTAAAGAAGACTACGATTTGAACTTTAAGAAGATTCGGGATGGTGCCAAAATTATTATTGCGAATCCAGAAGTTTTGCAAAATCCGCAGTTAATTGAAGACCTGAAATCTGTTGGCATAGTGCATATCACGATTGATGAAGCCCATTGTGTAAGTGAGTGGGGAGATTCTTTTAGACCTGCGTACTTAGGACTTGGGGATGTTATAAAAGAGTTGGGAGCGCCGTTGATTACTGCTTTTACCGCTACAGCTTCTGGGGGCGTGCTTGAACGAGTTTCACAGATTCTTTTTGATGGGATGGCACATGTTGTTAGAAGTGAAAGCGATAGGGCGAATATTCATTATTTTGTTAGGAGGGCTGGGGCGAAGGAAAAAGAAGCTTTGTTTCTGGCGAAAACAGAGTTGAAGCCTATGATTATTTTTTGTGGAACAAGAGATAAGTGTGAAAATATGGCTCAGGAATTGAATGTTTTTTTTGTGAAAAGGATTGCGAAGTTTTATCATGCTGGATTGGAAAAGTGCGAAAAGGATGAAGTTGAAAAATGGTTTTACGACAGTAAGGATGGAATTTTGTGTGCGACTTGTGCCTATGGTATGGGCGTAGATAAAAAGGATATTAAAACTGTGGTGCATTTGGAAACTCCGAAGACGGCGGAAGCTTATATTCAAGAAGCGGGGCGAGGTGGTAGAGATGGAAGTATTGCTAAAGCTTTTTTGATATGGAGCTTGGAAGATTCTATGTTGTTTGGGGAATTTTCGGATGATTCTAGAGAAGGTTCTATGCGTTTGTTTGCTGAAACTGATGATTGTAGAAGACAAGTTTTGCTTGATGCTTTGGGCGGTGAAAAGGCTTATTGCGAAGGCTGCGATTTGTGTTTGAATGTTAAGCAAGTTGATGTGGATTATGAACTTGTGTGTTCTTTTGTTAGAAAAAATAGGAATTATTTTTCTGAAGATAGTTTGAATGAAAAAATTGTTCAGTTTATGAATGAAAAGTCTAGGGCTTTTTCGGGATTGAATATTTGGACTCATTTGGATTCTGCTAAGATTATTTCACAATTGGTGAAGTCAAAAAAAATTATTAGGCAAAATTATTTTTGGAAGAATAGGTTGAAAATTGGTGATGTTAGAAAAAAAGAAAATGTTGATTCATAAGAATTGATTTTTTAAGAACTGATTTTCAAAGACTGTGATTTTTATTATAATTTTAATTATGTTTGAAGTAAGAGTTGAAGCGGATTTTGCCGCTGCGCATTTTTTAAGAGATTACAATGGCAAATGTGAAAATTTGCATGGTCATAATTATAAGGTTTTTGCTCACGTTTGTGGAAGCGAACTAAACGAAGGTGGAATGCTTTTAGATTTTACAAAACTAAAAGGTGCTTTAAGAACGGTTTGCAAAACTTTAGATCATACAAACTTAAACGACTTTGAAATATTTAATCAAAATCCTAGTGCAGAACGAATTGCAATGTACATTTATAATGGGATTTTGGAAGAATTGAAAAAGGAAAACATTGATTTGTCTTTTGAAAAAGGAAAAACTTCTGCAGCACTTTTTGCTGTTGATGTTTTTGAAACAGATACAAGCAGAGCAAGATATTCTGTTCGCTAAAGTGGTTCTCTTTTGAGAAGTAATGAATTGCCATTCTAGTTTAGGATTTATATAAAACCCTAAACTAGAATGGTGTTTTTTTACAAACGCACAGGCACGCCTTGTTTTTGCAAATCCTGTTTTATAGAATTTACAGTGTATTGGCCGCTGTGAACCATTGTGGCAATTAAAGCGGCATCGGCTTTTCCTTCTTTTAGAACATCAGCCAAATGCTGTGGATTTCCACCTCCACCGCTAGCAATAACAGGAACAGAAACATTTTCTGCAATCATTCTTGTAAGATTAATTTCATAACCGTTTTTTGTTCCGTCAGCGTCAATTGAATTCAAAACAATTTCGCCAGCACCTAAATCAACAGCCTTTTTTGCCCACGCCAAAGCATCCAAATCTGTTTTTACACGACCACCATTAATGTAAACTCTGTAGCCGCTTGGCATTTCATCATCTTTAGCAGCATCCATTCCCAAAACAATACACTGGTTTCCAAAAATTCTAGCCCCTTCTGTAATCAAAGAAGGATTTTTTACAGCCTGACTGTTTAAAGAAACTTTTTCGGCACCAGCCAAAATTGTAGAACGAATATCTTCAACAGTTCCAATTCCACCGCCAACGCAAAATGGAATAAAAACCTGGCTTGCAACCCTAGAAATCAAATCCAAAATTGGCCCACGCCCCCGAGCCGACGCAATAATATCATAAAAAACAAGCTCATCAACACCTTGTCTATAATATTCCGCAGCCATTTCCACAGGCTCACCAATATCAATATTATTTTGAAACTTCACACCCTTAGTTGTACGACCATCTTTTACATCAAGACAAACAATAATTCTTTTTTTAAGCATTGCAGAAATTCTCCAAGATTTTTAATCCGTATTTTCCACTTTTTTCTGGGTGGAACTGACAAGCGTAAATATTATTAAATTGAACAACAGAAGGAACTTTAATTCCATAATCAGCAACCGCTTTAATAACAGAATTGTCTTCTGGGCAAATTACATAAGAGTGAACAAAATAAAAATCAGAAGTTTCAGGAACATCTTTTAAAATTTTACATTCACCGTTCACATGTTCCAAATTATTCCAACCCATGTGAGGAACTTTTAGCCCCTGAGCCTTTAAAACATCTTTATCAATCGAATCAAATAATTTAATTTTTCCCTTAATAAGCCCCAAACATTCAGTTTCGCCTTCTTCCGACCAATCAAAAATAATTTGCGAACCAAGACAAATCCCCAAAAGTGGCTTATTTTGAGCAGCCCAATCTTTTAAAAACGCGTCAAAACCTGTTTTTGCAAGTTGTTCCATTGCGTAAGCCGCATCCCCAACTCCAGGAAAAATCAATTTTGAACAATCTTTTAAATCTTGTGGATTTTTAGAAAGCACATATTCAATTCCCAAACTTTTTAGTGCCCGTTCAACACTAGTAATGTTTCCAGCATTATAATCAACAATTCCAATCATAATTACAGTATAATGAGATTTTTATTGTATGAAAAGTAATTGAGTTATAAAAAAAGTCCGATAAACTAAATATGAAGTTAAATGAATATTTACCAATTATTCTTGGGGTTTTAAAAAGTCCCATTGTTATTGGCACAGTTATTGCTATGTTAATTGTAATTAGTTTTGCAAAATACGTTTGTAATTACACCAAAAAACCGCCAAAACCTAAAGGAAAGAAAAATAAAGTTGTTTCACCAGCACAAAATCCCGCTCCTGCAGAAGAAAATTCCGAAGCAGCAGAAGAATAGTTTTATTATTTGGGGGCAACCTTATGTGGTTAGTCGCATTTCGGTTTTCCCTAACGGTCAGCCCGCTTCTTTGCAGAAGCGTGGCTCCCAGTCCTGTTGCTTCGCAGAAGCTTCGCAACGTCCTGGGAAACCTCAATTCTCGGCCCCAAGCCATCACCACCGCCCGCCAAAATGCATTCTTGAACACTACAACATTTCTTTAATTGCTTTTTTAGCCTCAGAAATTTCATCATAAGGCATAACAAAATCTTTATAAATTATGCTATTTTCGTGAGCCTTTCCAAGCAAAAGCACAATATCATCTTTTTGCGCCATAGAAAAAGCTTTTCTAATTGCCTTAGGTCTATCTGGAATTACAAACAAATCTTTATTCAAAACTTTGCCTTCTTTTACAGAACCTTCCGCAATCATATTCAACAATTCTTCCGGATTTTCCCCACGAGGATCTTCATCAGCCAAAAATACAAAATCACAATATTGTGCTGCAATTTGCCCTTGCAAAGGTCTTTTTGTTAAATCTCGTTCACCGCCGCTTCCAAACAAAGCAAACATTCTGCCCTTACATCTTTTTCTAATTGGAGGAAAAATTGCTTCAAAACTAGAAGGCGTGTGAGCATAATCTACAATAACTTCAAAAGGTTGGCCTTCATCAATTACAGTCATGCGCCCTTTAATTGGCAACAAGTTAGCACATTTTTTTGCAACTTCTTCAAAAGAAAGATTTGTAACAGAACTAACAGCCATAATAGAAGCCATCAAATTGTAAGCATTAAAAGCACCAGGAAGATTTGCCTGAACTTCAAAAGAAACTTTTTTATCAGAATTTTCCAAAATAATTTTTTCAGATTCCTTTTGATTTGATTTGTCGCAATTTGCTTCTATTGTAAAATCAATTCCAGTTGATGTAGAAACAATATTTTTTGCTGTCATAAACGGAAAATTTTCTGGAATTTCTGGCAATTGAATATTTGTAGAATTTTCTGTTGCTGTTTTTCCAGCTTTTCCCAAAGAAGTGAATCCAAAAACTTTTTGTTTTGTAGCATTTGCAAAATACAAAGCAGATTCGTCTTCTAAGTTTACTATTCCAATAGAAGGGATTTTTTTATTTTCACCAGCAATTGTTTTTATGTGATTATGTGCATCTAGTGCTCTAAAAAGATTTGCTTTATCGCTTTTGTAAGTTTCAAAATTTTTGTGAAATTCCAAATGTTCCAAAGTTACGTTCATAAAAACGCCGCAATCAAATAAAATGTTTCCACAACGATTTAATTTTTTTGAAAGTCCGTGGGAAGATGTTTCTACAACTGCATATTTGCATCCGTTCATAAGCATTTCGTTTAGATGATGCTGAATAATTGGAGCTTCTGGCGTTGTTTGGTGTTGAGGATTTGCCAAAGCTTCTCCTCCAAAAGAATATTCAACTGTAGAAATAAAACCTGCCTTTTCGCCACACAATCGCAACAACTGCCAAATAAAAGAAACAGTAGAAGATTTTCCTTCTGTTCCAGTAACTCCAATCACAATTAATCTTGAAGAAGGAGAATCATAAAATCTATCAGAAACAGGTGCCATTGCAAATCTAGAATCTTCAACTTTAATTAAAACCGGAGCAAATTTTACAGATTCTGGACCAACTGAATTAATTTCATTATCAATTGTTCTTTCTATAATCACTTTTGCAATTTCTTTTTGCAAATCTTTAGAAAGATTTCCTTGGTAAACAACTACATTTGCACCGTTTTTTATAGCCTGAGGAATGTACAAGTTTCCGTCAACATGAGTTCCAGGCAAAGCAAAAAACAAGGAATCTTTTTTTACTTCTCTGGAATCAAAAACAAGTGAAGAAATTGGAATGTTGTTTATATCTTCTAATCTTTAATTTCTTGGCCATCAACTGTAACAACTTGATTTTTAAAAGATGGTAAAATTTGCGATAAAAGTTTTGTCATAAGCGTTATTTATTCCTTATTTTTGTAAAATATTACTAGTTTAAAACGATGATTTCAACACGTCTATTTTTTTGTCTACCTTCTTCTGTTGCATTAGAAGCAATTGGTTCTGTAGAACCTTTTCCTTGACTAAAAATGTGGTAAGCATCTCGCACTCCCAATTGTTTTAAATAAGAAGCAACACTTTCTGCCCTTTGTTCAGATAAAACTTGGCGAGCACTTTCAGAACCTCTTTCTGCACAATGTCCAGTAATCAAAATATCGTTAGAAAAATCTTGAAGCAAAGTTGCAATTAAATCTAATTTTTTCTTTTCTGAATCTAGCAAAACTGCGGAATCTGGTTCAAATTGAATGTTTTCAATGGAAATTGTTAATCCTTTTGAACCTTCTTTAATGTTTACATCCTTTAATTTAAGATTTTCAACAGTTTTTTGCAATTTTTCTACATTTTTTTTGCTATTTGAAAATTTTGCTTGGGTAATTTCTGCTTTTGAAACGCCTCTAAATTCAACCAAATTATTGTAAACATCAGACATTTTAATTCTAAACTCTTCTGTGTAGTGATCTAAAATGCCATTTTCTTGGTCCCAGTACAATCTTTGTTTTGAATATCCTGCTGTGGCTAAAAATAAACTTCCTTTTGCAATTTTATCTTTTGTATTTTGAAAGAAAAATTCATAATCAACATCAATAACGCAAAGATTTTTATTGTTGATGTTTGTGTTTCCTACATATTTATATTTTGCTTCAAAAGGAATTATTAAAGGTTCTGTCATATTAAAATAACTTCGCATATCGTGAACTTCTTTTCCTTTTGCAGTCCAAGTTTCGCCAATTCCAACTTCGTATTTTGGAAAC
>JAGARY010000468.1 GCA_017622055.1 Treponema sp.
CAAGGCCTTGAGCAAAGCGTGCCTTGACCGGACGTATTAAAACATCACTTCAAAATTGTAATTTCTACACGTCTATTTATTTTTTTACCTTCTGCAGTTGAATTATCTGCAATAGGTTTTGTACTTCCACTTCCCTTGCAAATCAATCTGCCTTCATTTATTCCTCGTTTTACAAGTTCTTGTGCAATTGATTTTGCACGCTCAACAGAAAGATTCATTTCTCCTTTATCATTTCCAGTTTTTGCTGTATGACCTTCAATCAAAATCTGAGCCTGAGGAACCATTTTTAAGATTTCATAAATATCATCAATTCTAGAATATTCCCCTTTTACAAGCATTGCACTATCTGGTTCAAATTGCAAATTTGGAATTGTCAATTTTATTCCTGCTGCAGTATTTTCAACTTCAATGTTTGATTCAGAATTAACTTTATCACCCTTTTCAGATTTTAATTTTTCTTTTTTTTCAATATTTTTCTTAATTTTAGTAACAGTTTCATCTTCATTAAATGATTTATTGTCACTTTGATTAGAAGCAACTTTCTGATTTTCTGATTTTTTAGCAATTTCATCGTTAAAATTATCTTCTAATGATTCTTCTTTTAATTTGTTTGCTTCATCATCAGAAAGTTTTGCAACTCTTTGAATAACTGGTAGCAATTTTTCAATTTCATAAGTTGGAGGATATTCTGTAAACATAGAAATTGTTCCTTTAAACGCAACTTCATTTCCATCTGCATAAACAAATTTTTCATCTACAGAGTCATTAATTACAAGCGTAATTCCTGTGTGTTTATCAATTAATATATTTGCTTTGTGACTTCCACTTGCTTTTACAAGTTCTCGGTCTCCACCAAAATCATAATAAGAAGTTCCCATGGCATACCTTGTAGCCCACATTGCAGAAACACAATAAACTTCATGACCTTTATAATTTTGTTCCCCTTTAAAAGTATATTGAACATAAATTGGAATTGTAGTTAAAATTCCCTTTTCCAATGGATCAATACTTCTATAAGCTTTTGCAGTCCAAGATTGACCAACAGACACTTTTTCTTTTGGATAAGTTGGAAAACTTCTAAAAGTTGGATATCCATGATCTTCTAACATTTTAAAAGTTCCATCATCATGAATAATAAATTTTGAAGGAACAAAATCATTAATTCCAAATCCAACTTTTTGCATAGATTTTACAGTTTCTTGATTCACAAAAAAATGGCCTTCATAAATATAATTTTCACCATCAAAAACAGGCATAATAAAAGCACTAACTTCTTTGCTTACAAGTCCAACATAACGTCCATTTTCATACTTTCGCAAATCTGAACGTTCAACAAAATTATAATTTCTGTTTCCGTAATATCGCAAAACAGATTCTTGAGAAAAAACATAAAAATTTATAAAAAAAACAAAAATAAATAAGAAATTTTTCTTCATATATGCTATTATAGATTAATTGTATTTTTAATAAATGTATACAATAATTTAAAAAGTATTAACAAAAAACAAAATATTAATTATTATATTTGAGTAAAGTTTTCAATAAACTTCATTAATTTTTAGGAGACAAAAATATGTCAAGCAAGATTACTATTATTGGTGCAGGACAAGTTGGTTCAACAATTGCATTTGCATTAACTTTAAAACAATTAGCAAGTGAAATTGTATTAATTGACATTGCAAAAGATAGAGCAATGGGTGAAGCAATGGATATTAGACAGGGAACTCCTTTTATTGGTCCTGTTTATATTCACGACGGAGATTACGAAGATGCTAAAGATTCTGATATCGTAGTTTTGACTTCTGGAGTTGCTCGCAAACCTGGTCAATCTCGTCTTGATTTGGCACAAACAAACGTAAATATTACAAAATCAATTATTCCACAAATTACAAAAGTTGCTCCAAACGCACTTTACGTAATTGTTGCAAACCCAGTAGATATTTTAACATATCAATTTGTAAAAACATCTGGAATTCCAGAAGATCACATCTTTGGTACAGGAACAATGCTTGATACAGCTCGTTTCCGAGCTCGCATTGCAGAAACATACAAAGTTGGACAAGAAAACGTTCACGGTTATGTATTCGGAGAACACGGTGATTCATCATTTGTACCTTGGTCTTTGGCTAACATTGGTTCAGTTCCAGTTGAAAAATATGCAGACGCTGTAAAAGGTTTAAATCTTCCTTCATTCAACAAAGACGATGTAGAAGATTACATTCGCAAATCTGGTGGAATTATTATTGCTGCAAAAAATTGTACAAACTATGCAATTGGTGTTACAACAGCAACATTGTGCGAAGCATTAATGTACAAAACAGATACAGTTTTAACAATTTCTACAATGATGCACGGTGAATACGGCATTGATGACGTTTGTCTTTCAATTCCAGCAGTTGTAAGCCGCAACGGAATTGCAAGCCGCATTATTGCCCCACTTACAGATGACGAAATTGCAAAACTTCGCCACAGTGCAGATTGCTTAAAAGATGTTATTAATCAATTAACATTCTAAAAATATAAGAGGGAAAAGCCTTTCCCTGCGCCCAAGCCAATTAAAAATTGTCTTGGGCTACCCTTTCTAGCGGGCCTCAAGCGCCGGCCCGCAACGCCCGCTAAAAAATGGTAAAAAATCACAACAAATAATGGAGAAACAATATGGAATATAAAATCGAACATGACTCAATGGGTGAAGTAAAAGTTCCTGCAGACAGATATTGGGGAGCTCAAACTCAACGCAGCCACGAAAACTTTGAAATTGGTGTTAATATTGAAACAATGCCACGTGAAATTACAAAAGCATTCGGTTACTTAAAAAAAGCTGCTGCAATAGCAAACAATGCTCTTAAACCAGAAAAAATGACTGATGCAAAATTGGCTGCAATTTCTAAAGCATGTGATGAAGTTATTAGCGGACAATTAAACGACCACTTCCCACTTGTTGTTTGGCAAACAGGTTCTGGAACTCAGTCAAACATGAACGCAAACGAAGTTATTGCAAACCGCGCAAACGAAATTGCTGGAGATAAACTTTGCCATCCAAACGATGACATCAATATGAGCCAATCTTCAAACGATACTTTCCCAACTGCTCTTCACATTTCTGCAGTTTGTGTTGTTGAAGATAAACTTATTCCTGCAATTGATACACTTGTAGAAACATTCAAACGCCTTGAAAAAGAAAACGAAGGAATTGTAAAATCTGGACGCACTCACCTTCAAGACGCTGTTCCAATTTCTTTTGACCAAGAAATTTCTGGTTGGAGAACATCTTTGGAACGAGACAGACAAATGCTTGTTTCTAGCCTTCCATACTTAAAAGAACTTGCTCTTGGTGGAACTGCTGTAGGAACTGGATTAAACGCTCCAAAAGGATTCGACGAAAAAGTTGCAAAAGCTGTTTCTGAATTAACAGGAAAAGATTTTGTTACAGCTTCTAACAAATATCACGCTTTAACTTCAAAAGATGAACTTGTATTTGCTCACGGTGCAATTAAAGCTTTGGCTGCAGATATGATGAAAATTGCTAACGACGTTCGTTGGCTTGCTTCTGGTCCACGTGATGGTCTTGGAGAAATCTTTATTCCAGAAAACGAACCAGGTTCTTCAATCATGCCAGGAAAAGTAAACCCAACACAATGTGAAGCAGTTACAATGGTTGCTGTTCAAGTTATGGGTAACGATGCTGCAATTGGTTTTGCTGCAAGCCAAGGTAACTTTGAATTAAACGTATTTATGCCAGTTATTGCTTACAACTTTATTCAATCAGCTCGTCTTTTGGCAGAAGCAATGGAATCATTCAACAAAAACTGTGCAGTTGGAATTAAAGCAAACAAAGAAAAAATGCATCACAACTTGTACAATTCTTTAATGCTTGTTACAGCTTTGAACCCATACATTGGTTACGAAAACGCTGCAAAAACAGCAAAAAAAGCATACAAAGAAAACATTTCATTAAAAGAAGCTTGTGTAGGACTTGGATTCTTAACAGCAGAAAAATTTGATGAAGTATTCAAGCCAGAAGACATGGCTTATCCACATAAATAGTTTTATAAGCTATAAAAAACGCCCTTGTTATAACCAAACAAGGGCGTTTTTTGTTATCCTCTGGCTCGACCAGAGGACCATTCCTACTATTTACACAGAAAGATTTTCTATTTCTTGTTTAATTACTTCTGTTGATTGTCTTAATTTTGTTACAGCATTAATAACTTCTGATGTATCGTTTTTCATTACTTGCAAAGATTCCAGTAATTGCTGGCTACCATCATTTTGCTCAGAAATAGACTGCTCAACCATATTTTCGTGAGAAATTACTTGTGTAGAAAGATTTACAACTTGTTCCATTTCTTGTTGAGCCAAAACAGTTTGCTTGAATGTTGTATCAATTAATCCTTTAATTTTTTTCAAAACTTCAGAAATTTGTTTTGCTTCTTTTCCAGAACTTTCTGCAAGTTTACGAATTTCATCAGCAACAACAGAGAACCCTCTACCAAAATCACCAGCATGAGCCGCTTCAATTGCAGCGTTCATCGCAAGTAAGTTAGTTTGACTTGCAATTGATTGAATAACATTACTCATTTCAATAAGTCCATTTGAATTCTGTTCAATTTCACTTACAAAATCATTTACAGAAGAAACACTAATTTTTCCATTTTGAGTAGCTGTTTCCAATTCTTTTAATGTTGCATTGTTATTCTTTAACAAGTTATTAATAGATTGAATATTTGCAATCATTTCTTCAATTGCTGCAGAAGATGTTGCTACACTTCCTTCCATACTATCAGAAACTCTATTAATTTCTTTAACATCATTTTCAGTTTCAGAGAAAGCTTGCAAAGTAGAAGTTTTTACATTTTCAATAATATCAGAAATTTCATTCTGTCTTTCTACATTCATTTTTTTAATTTCATTCATAGAAAAATGAACACAGTTTTCAGGCTTATTCAATCCATTAAAAATAGCAATAGCCATTTGTTCACAAGAATCATAACCACAAGCTGAACAATCCAAAATATCTGCTTTTGATGTTTTATTCATTCTTGCAAAAATTTGTGTTAATTCTACATTATTTGGTTGTTTTATTAATGATTTGTAGTTATCACTAAGATTTTCATATTTTCTATCATAAATACCAGGTTTCCAATATTTATCAATAGTAGAATTTAATTTCTTTAAATTACCTTTTTTCACTTCAGATGTTTTCCAAAGTTTTTCACGATCTGCTTTTCTTTGTTCAACATATCTTTCTTTTTCATCTAAAGTCATTCCTTGAGTACAAGTACCTGCTCCACCATTACAACCTTCTGCACAGTTCAAACAGTCAATTAATTTAAATAATGGTTCTTTATTTTGAGAAAGTTCCCCATCTAATTCATTCAAATAATTCATTACATGTGGATAACCTTCAATTTTTCTAATTGAATTTTCAATGCCAGGAACAAATCTTTGTGCAGTTCTCATTAATCCACCTGGTGTAGAATACAATA
>JAGARY010000469.1 GCA_017622055.1 Treponema sp.
AACATATTGTGGTTTTAATTCTTGAATGTAATCCAACGCTTCGTTAATTTCATTAAGCAAATCAATTCTGTCTTTTTTTACTGCAAGATAAAAATCTGAAGAACTGATTTTGTACAAGGCTTTTAAATCGTGAACAGAATCAATATCAAGTTCAATTGAAGCATCGATTTTTCCATCTATACAATCTTGCTGACGTTCTATATCCGACGAATACAAAATGATAGAAGCGTTTATGTTGTTTTCTTTAAGCCATTTTTTTATATCTTCAATTTGAGTTGAACTTTTACTAACGCCAATTTTTGCTCCGTTTAATGTTGAAATATCAGATGCAGAAAGTTTTTGATTGTTAACAGAAGTAAAAATCCATGAAGATTCAATTCCCATTATGTGCTTAGGAAATAACATAAAATTTTCTCTTTCTTTTGTATGGGAAACATCGGCCATTAAATCTATTTCACCATTAAGAAATTTTTCCATTAATTCTGGCCAAGAACCGTAAACATATTCATAATTCCAACCAGTATAATTTGCAATGTCAGAAATATATTCGTATCCATAACCTGACTTTTTTCCACCTTCAAAGGCGCCTTCAAAAAATGAATTAGCATTGTAATATCCAATTTTTACTGTTTTTTGCTCTGCTTGAAATTGAAGATTTTTGTTTGTATTTGCAAAACAAAAAAGCGGTGTGAAAAAAAAGAATGAAAACAATATAGAAAATCTAGTGCATTTTTTTGAAAATATAAAGTTCTTCAATTTGTTCATTATTCCTTAATAAAAAGTATGGTGATTATTATACTATATAAAAAGGAAAATTTGTATATTTTTACAGTGTTATTCCAATTGTAAGTCCTGATAAAAGAATATTTAAAAAGGAAAAGTTTTTACTTGAGTTTTGTAAGCCTGAGGAATCTTTAGGAGAAAATGGAATTGGTAATGTTTTTGATAAATAAAGTTTTCCTTTTTTGCCAATTTTAATTCCTGCTTCAAAAGAAGGAATTAGTAAGCTGTAATTTAATGTTTCATCTAAAGTATAATTCATTGATTCATTTATAAATATAAAACGAAAATTTATAGCTGCATTTGCCTTTGAAATTGGTAAAAAGATAAAATCAAGATTTGTTTTTACATAAAATAGATTTTTTTGATATAAAAAAGAGAGGCCAGTCCCAATAATTAGAAAATTATCATCTGCTTTTAGTTTTATAGTCTTATTATTTGTAAATGCTGAAGCTTCTCCCATTGTAAAAAGTGTACCACTCCAAAAAGAAAGTTTTGAATTAGTAAATTGAATATTATTGGAATATAAAAATAGAAAATCATTCTGAAATCCTGATGAAATAATTGGGGTTTTTGATTCTGAATTAATTTTTATATTAAAAAATCCGTATTGAAAGAAAAAGTTTCCTATTTTTGATTTTGATTCTAACGCGAAAGATAAAAAAGGTATTTTCGGAACAGCACTAATAATATAGATTTGTCCACCACTTGCAATTAAAGTTCCTGTTGAAAAATAAGCTGATAAATATAGTGGAGTGATTTTTTCTGCAATTTTTATATTTCCAATCATTAGTGAAAATGAATCAAAACTGATTGAATTATTGATTAGTAGATTTGTTCCCAGTAAGAAATCAAAATCTGTTTTTATTGTGACCTTTTTTATAGGGAAGTAAAAATCCGAAGAAATAATGTATGAATCAAAATTGCATTGTTCTATAGTAGAATTGAGTGTGCCAAAGCCAAAAGAAACTCCTGCTTCTTTGTTAATTCCGATTTTAGAAAAAGAAGAAAATAAGTTCCCTTGGGGAATATTAACTATGTTATTTGCTAAAAAATCTGCTTTTATTCCTGTGGCATTAAGAGAAAATAATAAAGAAAAAAATAAAAGAAATATATTTTTCTTATTTAAAATCATGATTTTATTATAATTATTTTATAAACTATTTCAATAAAGATAAAAAAGTAATTAATCTATAAGAAAATAACTTGCTATTTTTTTA
>JAGARY010000470.1 GCA_017622055.1 Treponema sp.
AAACAGATTGCTAATTTAAAAAAAGGTGTTGATATTTTAATTGGAACTCCTGGTCGTGTTATTGATTTAATTGAAGGTAAAAATCTTGATTTGTCTACTTCAAACTTTGTTGTAATTGATGAAGCAGACCGAATGTTTGATATGGGATTTTATCCTGATTTGAGAACTATTTTAAAATGTTTGCCAGAAGCGGAAGTTCGTCAGACTATGCTTTTTAGTGCAACTCTTAATTCTTATGTAAAAAATCTTGCATGGGAATATACACGTGACCCAATTGAAATTACAATTGAAGCTGAAAATATTACTGTTAGCGAAATTCAACAGGAACTTTTACATGTTTCTAGCGATGAAAAAATGAAGCTTTTGATTGGTGTGTTAAAACACGATAATCCTGAAAGTGTTATTATTTTCTGTAATACAAAGCGTTCCTGCGAGGTTGTGGCAAAACGCCTTCAAATGAATGATATTAAATGTGATTTTTTAATTGGGGATTTGCCTCAGTCTAAACGTTTGCAAATTTTAAAACAATTTAAGGCTTCTGAAATTAAAGTTCTTGTTGCAACTGATGTTGCTGCTCGCGGAATTGATGTTGATGATTTGGCTATGGTTATTAACTATGATTTGCCAGTGGAAGCTGAAAATTATGTTCACAGAATTGGTCGTACTGCTCGTGCTGGAAAATCTGGAAAAGCGTATACTTTCTGTAGCGAACAAGATGTTTATAATCTTCCTGCAATTGAACGTTATGTGGAAATGTCAATTCCTTCTAGTGTTGCTTACCCTGAACAAATGGAAGAAGATAAATCTGCTGGAGTTTATATTAAAACTGAAAATTGGCACGGTGATGACGAAAACGAAAGTCGCGGTGGCTACAAAAAAGGTGGAAAATATTCTTCTGGAAAAGGTAACGGAAACTACAAAGGCGGAAAATCTTATAATCGTGATGACAAAGGTTATAAAAAAGGTGATTATAAGAAAGGTGGCAAAGGCGGAAGTTATAAAAAATATGATGATAAAGGAAAAGCTGCTTCTTACAGAAAACCTGCCATTGATACAGAAAAACTTGCAAATCTTTCTTATGAAGAACGCATGAAAATGTACAAAGAAACTTACGGAAAATCCTTTGCTAAAGGTGCCAAAAATAATTCAAATTATAAAAACAAAAGCAAAGGAAATTATAATTCTAAAAATAAGAATTATAATCAAAAACAAAATGTTCAAAAGAATACTCTTGCTTCAAAAAAATCTTTGTGGCAAAAAATTAAAGAATTCTTTAATAAATAGGAAATAGATTATGATTACAGTTAGTGATGTTAGTTTGTCGTTTAGTGAAAAACCTCTTTTTAAGGATGTAAACTTAAAATTTAATAAAGGAAACTGTTATGGAATTATTGGTGCCAACGGTGCTGGTAAATCTACATTTTTAAAATTGCTTGCTGGGGAACTTGAAAAAGATTCTGGTGAAATTTTTATGACTCCTGGCGAACGTATGGCTGTTTTAAAACAGGACCACTTTGCTTTTGATGAATATTCTGTAAAAGATACAGTTATGATGGGATTTCCAAAATTGTATGAAGTTTCTAAAGCTCGTGATGAAATTTATGCAAAAGCAGATTTTACAGAGGAAGATGGAATTAAATCGGCAGAGTTGGAAGCGGAATTTGGTGAACTTGGTGGATACGAAGCAGAAAATCAAATTGAACAAATGCTTTCTGGACTTGGTTTGGAAGAAGAATATCATGATAAAATGATGAGCGAACTTGACGAAAGCCAGAAAGTGCGTGTTTTGCTTGCTCAGGCAATTTATGGTAATCCTGATGCGTTAATTCTTGACGAACCTACAAACGGTTTGGACATTGAATCTATTACTTGGCTTGAAAACTTTTTGATGGATTTTGAAAATACTGTTATTGTTGTTTCCCATGACCGTCACTTTTTGAATACTGTTTGTACTTACATTTGTGATATTGACTTTGGAAAAATTACTCAATATACAGGAAACTACGATTTCTGGTATCAAATGAGCCAAATTATGCAACGCCAAGCTCGGGACCAACAAAAGAAGACTGAAGAAAAAATGAAAGATTTGCGTGAATTTATTTTGCGCTTTAGTTCAAATGCTTCAAAGGCAAAACAAGCTACAAGCCGTAAAAAGATTTACGATAAATTGGCTGATGGTCTTGAAGATATTCCTGTTACAACAAGAAAATTCCCTTATGTAAATTTTAAAGCAGACAGAGAAATTGGTAACAATGTTCTTGAAATTAAAAATCTTTGCTATAAAGATTCAGAAGGAAACGAATTACTTAAAAATTTCTCTTTAACAATTAACAGAACTGATAAAATTGCATTTGTTGGTATTGAACATAACTCAATTACTGCTTTGTTTGATATTATTAACGGTGTTAAAAAATCTGATTCTGGTGAGTTCTTCTGGGGGCAAACTACAAGTCAGACTTATTTGCCTCGTGATAATGCTGAAAGTTTTAATAATGATTACAACATTACAGAATGGCTTAAACAATACTCTAAAGAACAAGATGATGCTTATGTTCGCGGATTCTTGGGAAGAATGCTTTTTAGTGGTGATGAATCTTTGAAAAAAGTAAAAGTTTTGTCTGGAGGTGAAAAGGTTAGATGTATGCTTTCTAAACTTATGCTTTCTGGTGCAAACTGTATTACAATGGACGACCCAACTAATCACCTTGACCTTGAAGCAATTCAGTCATTAAACGAAGGATTAATTAGTTTTGGTGGAGTTCTTTTATTCAGCAGCCACGACCATGAATTTATTCAGTCTATTGCAAACCGCATTGTTGAAATTACACCAAACGGAATTATTGACCGTATGATGAGTTTTGACGATTACATTGCCGACAAACAAGTTAGCGAAATTAGAGCGGAGATGTATAAAAATACAGGTAAGAAAATTAAGTATAGAATATAAGAAAGATAGAAGTACTTAATTTTCTTGCTATGAAACACTACAAACAAATCCTGCGCCAGCTCGGGTTTGTTTGAACACAAATGTTTGAATAAAAGCTGCTATCTTGTTATTTTTTTGATAGTGGCTTTTTTTCTTTTAATAAAAAATTGGAGTGTGTTATGAAAGTTAAAAATTGTATTATTATTTTATTGTTTTTTATTACAGCAAATATTTTTGCCAGAGATTTTGAATTATTAAGCATTAATCAAGATTCTGATGAACTTAATTTTTCTGAAAATCTTGTTCAGTCCCAAAATGTACAGGGAATTGAAGTTTCTATTTCGCCCACAACAATTGTTGATTCTGAAATTATTTTTGCTTTTGATATTCGTAATGAAAGTGATACCACATTTAGTTTTAATGAAAAGTCTATCACTTTTTATGAAGGAAACTACGAAAAAAATGATTGGAAAAGATTGGATTATTTATATCCTTCTGATTACTTGGAAGCAAAAAAATCTAAAGCAATTACAAAAACTGTATTTTCTGCAATTGCAATGGGACTTTCTCTTTTGAATTCTGATAATCCATTTGTTCCACCACTTTTGCTACCACCGTTAATTTTACCAGGTCTTAATGGACTTCCAAATGTTGTTTTTGAAGGAAGATTTTATAATTTTGCAAATTCTCCATCTTTTGATTTTTTTGATGCAGCCTTGTTGGGAGCTGGAATTGGTGGATTAATTGATGGAATTCAAGAACAAGCCCACGATATTCCGTTTTTGGAACAAAATTTGCTGTTTTCTGACAAAATTAAACCTGAAAATGGATATTTTGGATTAGTTTTTGTTCCAGAATTTTCTAAACCTGATTTAAAAATTGAAGTTAGAATAAGTAGAGAAGAAACTTTAACTTACTATTATTCAAGATCTGACAGAAAATATATCATAAATCCATGGTTGGACCGAAATTATGGAAGATTTTCTATGGCTTTTGGTACAATAATTCCTCATTTTGATGAATTTAATTTTATTTCTATGTATAACGGAACTTCTCTTGGTTGGTATTTTGGATTTAATATGAATTTTTCAGGATATTTTGTTGAACCAGAAGGAACTTTGTATCCAAGTGGTAATTTTAGATTAGATTCTTATTCTTCACATGGATTAACTTTTACTACAAACGGAAATTTAACTCACATTTTAGGTGGATTAAGTGCAGGTTTTACAATAAAAACTTTTCCTTATACTTGGCTTTTAGTAGGATGTGGATTTAATTTTTACGAATTAAAATATCAGGGAAATGTTTAT
>JAGARY010000471.1 GCA_017622055.1 Treponema sp.
CCCCAGCTTTTGGAAAAGTTCCTCTTCCACCAAGATATGACTTATTAATCCACACTTTGCTGGCAGATTTTAAATATGCGGCAAAAAATCCTAAGTCTTTGTTTTTTGATTGATTTGGAATTTCAAAAGTGATTTTTAACCAAATCAAGTTGTTTTTATTTTTTTGTAATTTTGAAATTTTAGTTAAATCTTCATTGTTAAGATGAACAAATTGTGAATTGAATTTTTCTATTTCGTCTATTGATACATTTGGAGAAACTTCCACATAGGAAATGTTGTCTTTTAAATTAATACGTGTATCTTGATTTTTACAAGAGACAAATGCGAATAAGAATAGAGTAATAAATATAAAGTAAATATTTTTCTGCTTAAAATTCACGGTAACATTATATACTTTTATGTAAATAAAGTAAAATCAATTCTATAATGTAAGTAAAGTTTTTATTTAATAATTTTTCATAGTTTGTTATAATAATATTATGACTGTAAATGATTTGTTTTCTGAAGTTTATAAAATGTATGGTGCAGTAACTCGTGCCAGAAATTGTTTTTTATATACAAAAAAAGGAATTAGGCTAACTGATTTATTTCAAGAAGATGGTAGAGCAATTCTTGGGTGGGCTGGTGGAAATGCCTACACTTTTATGAAAAATGCAATGAATAGAGGTGTTTCTGGCAGTTTTATTACAGAAAGTTCAGATAGAGTTGAAAAAGCGATCTCTAAGTTGTTTAATTCTAACAGACAAATTGCATACTTTTCAAATAAGGCAGATGCAATAAAATATGCACTTCTTTTTTCAAAGGAAAGTACAATTGTTTGGAAACCTTGGTCAACTTTTCAGCAAGATATTAGTTCTGTAAAATCAATTGTTTTTGTCCCTACGTTCCCCTGGACAGATTCCATTTATATTGTTGCTATTCAAAAAGATTTATATTCAGAAAATATTGAACTTGATGATTTTGCAAAAAACAAAATGAAGATTCCATTTCCACTTCAAGCGGGAATTGCCAGAAGTATTTACAATTTGATTGAAGCGCTTTCAGAAAGAAAAGAAACAGACTGGTTTATTTATGATTCAATTCTAACAAAATATTGGACTCGAAAAGGTCCTTATTTGTTCCCAAAAGTTCCAAAGGAAAATTATGACAAATTTATTTTGCATTGTTTAGCTTTAGGAATTATTATTAATCCAAATTACGATTCACCTTCAATTGTACCTTTTGGGGCCGATAAAGGCGTGTTTACAAAGTTAAAAAACAGTCCATTTAATTGCTAACTTTTTAAAAATTAAAGTCGAAAATAGAACTATGGATGCGGAAATAATTTTAATTATAATAAAAATGTTGCTTGGGGGAATTGTTGCCTTTTTAGCAATTTTAACTATGTCAAAAACAAGGGCCTCTTCTTGGATGTTTATGATGTGTGGCTTTTTGTTTATGTATATCTCGTTAATGTTTGAATTATTTGTTTCAATCGGGGTGTTTAAAGAACCTCCAATATATGTTTTTGGACTTCCATTAATCTCGTTGCTTTCTATAATAATTCCAAATTTATTCTTTTCAATTGGTTTAATTATCAAATTAATTAAAAAGTAAAATTTATAATCATTTTGTGGGGTGAAAATGACAGAACTAGATGAATATTGGGCAAATTTTCTAAAA
>JAGARY010000472.1 GCA_017622055.1 Treponema sp.
GAATCAAGCCCATCGTCTGCAGGCTTAGTCTTTTTCGCCGTGTCTTTTGCAATCGCCTTTACCTGCTCAACGGTTGCCCCGCTGGCAGCCGCCTGTATTGCTGCGTTTTTCATCATTGCGTCTTTTGCTGAATTGATTGCCTTTGACATTTCATCAGAAACATCAGATGTCAAATAAGCCTGTTTCTGTAATTCTTTTGCCCGGTTTCTGGAAATCTGCAAATCATGTTCAAGCACATCTTCGTATCTGTCGCCCTGCTCTTCACATTCCCTGTGAAGTTCGGCAAGAAGTTTCCCCTGTTTTTTCTGCAATTCGATAATCTGTTTCTGAATGTCTGTAAGTTCTTTTGTTTTTGCCGCTACGCTTTCGCTTCGTTCGCGTGAATAAATGCCAATTCTTTCAGCTTCATCAAGAAGGTTGTAGAATGTACTCCAAAAAGCGTTGTTGTGCGCTCTTGCGGCTTTCACGCCGTTTTCATTCTGGATATGGTGCGTAAGCTCGTGAATTGCCGTGAACATTACGGCGTTGTCGGATTTGAAGTTTTTGTTATGCAAGAATATTTCATGTGTCAGCGGCTTATAAAATCCGTTTACTTTTTTACTTTGCTTTCCTGTCTGTGTTACCGTGAATTCGGTCTTGCACTGATACAGTTTTTTCAAGTTCTCTAAAATGTTCTCGTTGGTCATTTCTTCTTCTCCTGTTTTTGCAATTAACGCATTGCTGCGGTCTGGCACTCTACATCTCTTGAACAGACAAAACACTACCTACACCGAAAACTCCGCTGCGAGCGCGTGGCAAGGATTAGATTTTTTCCTCGCTTGTCCGGGATAACATACTCACTGTAGCCTTTGAGCAACTCTACAGCCCCTTTGTTATTCTTTTCGCATACCCTTCGCATACTCTACTCACACCCTCTGCGTACTCTTTGCGCCCTGTTTCCAGCAACTCCTCTTGCGCGTGACAGGATTTGAACCTGCAAGTTATTTACTTTCGGAAAAACTTTTGAAAAAAGAACATACTCCGCTTAACCTTTAGCGGCTTACACGCGCCATATTTTCTAACAAGGTATCGCCCTTGCTATATCCTTGAAGATTGCAAGAGGACTATCTCCGGCAATACGGACATTTATCTTGCCCACGCCCTTGAAAATATCTACGCTGTCGTACATATCCCCGACCTTATGAATAGCCATGCCCTTAAACTCGTCATCAGCTTCACGCAAAACCTGCTCGGTCAGTGCCAACACCGCATCTTTTCTAGCGTCTGTCATACCTTCAATCCCCCTGCAACAAAAAAAGCCTGTCAGTTTCAGCGCAAACCAACAGGCTTTCCGGGTTTCCCCAAATTGCCAAAGCAATTAACAACGCGCTGTAATGTTAATGGCTCTGTCGTTACATCGTTTTGATGTTGTCTTGATTCTGTTTTTACACCTGTTTGATTTTAAAGTCAATAAGTTTTTACACCATTTTGTGCTTTTTCACAACATTTCTTAAAAAACAGTGCTTTTTTTGATGTTTTCTGCCGAAAATTTAAGCATGGAAATAACTTCATTCTGGGAAAGAATACAAAATCTCTGCAAAAGCAACGGTATCACTCAAAGAGAATTGTCTGAAAAATTGGGTTATGGAGCGCGTAATCTTGAAATCAAAATTCAGAGAAACAGCCTGCCGAACATTGCGGAACTAAAAAAGCTCTCTGAAATCTTTGGCGTATCTTTTAATTTTTTGATTGACGGTCTGGAAGAAAACGAAAGGCAAATTGTCAGAAATTCCGACACAGATAAATTCTTTGTGCCTGTACTTAATCAAAAACTTTCAGCCGGATATGGTCAGTACCTACAGGAAGAGCCGCAAGTAATCGGCTACATGGAAGTGCCGCGCTATTTAAAACAATTCGGCGAAAACTTAGCTTTGCTTTATGTTGACGGTGACAGCATGGAACCCACTTTAAGGCGCGGCGACTTGGTGCTTTGCGATTCATGCGGTTATAGCGGTGAAGGACTTTATGCAATAATGCGTGATGGTGACGGTTATGTAAAACGGATTTATAAAGATTCCGGGAAGTTCATCATCAAGTCAGACAATCCACTTTATCCGACTAAAGAAGAGCCTCAAGATTCACAGTGCTTAGGAATTGTCGGAAGAGTTCATTATGTCTTGAAACACATCGACTGATTTTTGTCGAAAAAAAATTACGGCGGTAAGTATTTTAAATTTATCTCATCTTCTCTTATCTCTTCTAGTCTAATCTTATCTAATCTATTCTTATCTTGCATGATACTATCATGATTTTGTCATGATAAATCTTGACTAGCCAATGATAGAGTGCTGATGAAATCAACAATAACTAATGACTGACCGCTGACTAAATCTAGTAACATCTTGATTTTACTTGCTAAAATCGTGACTACATTATAGAAACATCATAATTGCTTTTGACAATAAAAAAGCCCTCTTCCCAAAAGAGAGCTTTCAAGCGTTATTTTACATTCAAGCCAAAAAGTAAAATAGCAGCGGTCTTTATTTTACTTTGTTCCAGATTTCATCAACATTTTTTTGGTACGGCTGCAAGCCCTGCAACTGTGCCTCAAGGTCTGGTCTTGTGTAGTAATCCGTCATAATCTGCGAGTTATGACCTATCATTTTCCGCAAAACTTCCGCCGGAATGAGGTTAGAATTCACCGTGTAAGTGTTGTATGTGAATCTCAAAGAATGTGGAGTTAAGACTTTTTCAGCGTCATAAATTCCCAGCTTCTTAATGCAATATTTGAATCGTGTATCAAGCAACCCCTGCAAGATGAATTCGCCGTCTTTTGAAAAGATGTAGTTTTTCTTACATTGCGGTCTTACTTCAAGATAATCATTCAGCAATTCAGCCATTTTTGACGGTAACAATACAGTTCTTTGCTTCGGATTCTCTATGCTTCCCTTTTTCAAGTAAGGCTGCTCCACATCGTAACTGTCAATCATACGGTTTATGAAAAGTCCACCGTCCTGTATCTGGTCTATGCAGATTGCTCTTGTTTCTCCCGGTCTTAATCCTGTACTTGCCATAAGCCGGAACATTACACCGAACATAAAGCCGTAAGCGTGAGGTTTTCCGTCAATACCGATGTATTTATCAGTTCCCTTTACGCTCCAATTTTCCGTAAGTTTTTCTACATC
The DNA here is from genome assembly GCA_017622055.1 of Treponema sp. Classification (GTDB taxonomy): domain Bacteria; phylum Spirochaetota; class Spirochaetia; order Treponematales; family Treponemataceae; genus Treponema_D. The sequence goes on from JAGARY010000472.1 coordinate 3,165, forward strand.
GTCCGGGAACAATAAAGAAAGCTGCTCCATAGTCAGAATGTCTTTTTTCTGCCTGTCACTTCTGATAAAGCCGTCAACATCAAGCCGATGTTTTACGAGCTGTAATCTTTTACACTCTCCGAACAAATCACGCAAAACACCTAGAATCGTATTCTTGTAAGAGTTTTTATATTCAAGCGAAATCAAAAAATTCTCAATCTCGCCCTCTTCGATTGTTTCCGGGATTCTCTCGCCGAATTCAGCAAGAATAATTTTCATCAGTCGTTTTTTCTGTGTTATCGTTTGCGGCTGTAATGCTTTTCCGTGAGCCGCTTTCAGCTTCATAAAAAGTGAATCATCATCATACAAAGTAGAGCCGACATCATAGAGCCGGATTTGCCGTGCTAATCTGTACTCTTCTTCTTCCCTTTTGTCCTGCTCTTCCAGAAGTGCTAAATAGGCTTCGGCTTCTTTTTTCAGATAACAGGGCTTTCCATGCTGCCCGCAAGATTTCTTAACCTGCTTTCCGTTTTCGTCATAATACCAGAAGTACCACCTAGTTTCCTTCTTTCCGTTCTTTGTTTCGGTTCTTTTGAACAAGTGTCTTTTTTTTTTCATAACCACCTCTAGCGTAATCTAAAAAAAATAAAAATTCTATTCCCTTTTTATTCTCTTTTCAGCAAAAAGTGATTTTTCTACAGAATCAAAAATTGTCTAATTTGTTATATTGTATAGATTAAGTAAAATGTGCTAAAATTGCCGTAGAGGGGAAGTCTCCCCCTCGGCTGCACGTTGTTGCAGCCTACCCCCTCTGCCTAAGGGGACACCCCTTAAAATCCCCGTTTTTACTTCTTTTTTGTCATTGCGAAACTTTATTAGAAGTTGTGGCAATCTAGTTTCAGGTCATTGCGAGGAGCAAAGCGACGTGGCAATCCATTTAACCAGTGTTCACTTTTTAGATTGCTTCGCTAATTCATAAAATCCAATTTTCTTAAAACCATTTGCATAACAGTTGAGCGTTCTGTAATAATTCGGCCTTCTGCGGTAATGCCTGGAATTAATCTTGCGGTTTGACCTGTTTTTGTTTTCAAATATGGGTCTTTGATTTTTGCTTCAACAATAAAAATTGGTTGTCCTTCTGGACTTAAACTTACATCTGGCGGAACAAGGCTAACTTCTGTTTCAATTTGACCGTATCTACTTGGGGGAAGCCCTGGAAATTTGATTTTTACGCCATTTCCAACTTTTATTCTTGCCACGTAAGACGGGTCTACGTAAAGTTCAGCAATTAACGCTTGATTATCTTCTGGCACAATTTTGATTATTTCTTCACCTGCCAAAATGTAATCTCCTTGATTCACTTTTTTTGTTTCTGTAATTCTTCCACTAATTGGTGCGTAAATTGTAGAGTTTTTTATTGCTCGTTTTAGTTCTGTAATATTTGTTTCTATTGTTCGTTTGGAAGTTTGAAGTTGTTTTAATGTGTCATTTGCATTTATAAATTGAGTGTGAAGCCAAGTTTTGTATGAAAGTTCAGTTTGTTTTAGTTCATTTTGCAAATCTTCTATAACTTGCATAACTTTTAGCATTTCTGGAGCTTCTTCTTCTCTTTTTAGTTTGATTTTTGCATCTTTTAGAATAGTTTCGTATCTCTCTTTTTCTAACAAATATGCTGCCGATTTTAAATATGCGTTTTCTGTTTCTTGCAAAGCTGGATATTCATTCGTTTTGATTGTTTGCAAAAGTGTTTTGTAAATAAAAATTTCATCTTCTGTTTTCTTAAGTTCTGTTTGATATGCTTCTAATTCTGATTCAAAAACTGTTGTATCAAGTGAAAAAAGCAAATCACCAGATTTTACAAAATTATCATTTTCATAATTTTTTACAGATAGTTCTCCGCTTGTAACAAACTTTACACTAGAAACAGCCTGACTTGGGCGAAGCAAAACTGTTGCTTTTACAACATCATCCATTGGAGAAAAAATTGCCCAAATTAAAATAGCCAAAATGACAGCACAAACTGTAATAATGAATCCATAAATTGCATTCACTGGCTTTAGCATAAAAAATGCCGATGTCTTTTTCATTTCTTCAAAGGTTTTTAATTGCATTGTTTTTTCCTTTTATAGTTGCTTGTCACACGGATTCGAAAAATTTACGATTTTTCTTTGTTTTAGGTCATTGCGAGACTTCAACAGAAGTCGTGGCAATCTAGTTTCAGATCATTGCGAGGAACACAGCGACGTGGCAATCCATTTTACCCGTGTTCACTTTCTGGATTGCTTCGGCTTCGCCTCGCAATGACGATTTTTTTTTCGCCTCGCAATGTATCACATTATTCTCTGAATTCTGAATTTTCTTTCCACATTTCTCTATATAATCCTTCTTCTTCCAATAATTCTTTGTGACTTCAACCTAAATCTTAAATAAAAACAAAATTTGAGAAAAAAAGAAGCAAATAAAATAAGTAAACCAATGTAGAATAAATGTATAATATAATTAGAACTCGTTGCAAAACCATCAGAATTAATTAAGCATGAGTTTAGACATATCAAAATATATGGAAATATAGAAAAAATAAAATAGGAAAAAGATTTATTCTTTCTTTTAGAAATTGATAAGTTGAGTTCTGATTCTTTTTTAAGAATGTTTTTCTCATCAAAAATTTTATCCAAAAGAGCTTCCTCTTTTATTGATATAAATATCTCTTTTCCTTCATAAAACAAACAATAATTCTTATTTGACTTACAGAAGAAAGAATTACACGTTTCTTGATTTTTTGAAAAAGATATTATTCTGTCTAGTAATATAGATTTTTTCTTATTCAATATTGATAAATACAAATAATTATTATCTACAAAAATTTTTTTTGGAAGAAATTCATCCATAAAAAAAGCAAAAGCAATAAAAACAAATAACAGCATAGAAAATATTTTTGCAATCAAAAAGGTTTGCATAAAAAAAGATGAAATTAAAAGAATTATACTTCCAGTATAAAACAATAGATTTATAATTCTCATACTTTTATCATATCTAATATTTAATTTAATCATATTATTACTTCCTCTAAGAACTTACCTCAAATAGATTCTTTGAGGTAAGTTTCTTTTATTAGTTGTTAGTCTTTACCACCTTGGTTACCACCAATAACGGTTGAAGCAAAAGAGATTCCACTTGCAATTTTACTTACAGCACTCCCCACAAGTCCAGCAGCACCAAGAGCTGATAAGGGACCAGCAATACAAATTCCTACATATGTGCAAGCATTCGAGATTGCTTTTGCATTACTACCAGAAACTTGTCCTACACCTTGTCCATTAAAACTAACACCTCCAATGGTTTTTCCTCCACAACCACTGGCTCCACCGCATCCGCCATTTACACTCATCATTTCATCTTCAGAAATTTCTGAAAACAAACCATACATTTCTGACATCTCACTTACAGATGCCTTTTTCTTTAAACCATTAAACATAATGATTCTCCTTGCAATCTAATTATTGATTGCATTTTAATTTGTCAGTACAATGAAAATGTGTTTTTTATGGAAATACTTTCCATTGCACTTGGGATAGTTTGTACTGCAATTACAAACTGTCCTTTTTTTCCCTTCAACGAAGGTTTTATATTAACGACTTTGAAAAAACTGTTAAATTACATTTTTTTTCCATTAAGTAAATCAATCGTTTTAAACTTTCTTCAATCAAAAAATACCGTATTTCGCATTCGATTTCATCAACGTCAAATTCTGTTTTACCTAAAGAAATTGAATTATAATGACACGTTCCTCCACATAAAAATCTGCCCCAACATTTTGAACATTTTTTTCTTTGATTCACAGTAATAGGAAACAATATTTCGGCTGAGTTTTTATTTTCTCTTATATTTCCTAATTTAAATTTTTGATTATTAATAACATACAAACATGGATAAATATCACCTTTAGAATCGATTACAATTTCTTTGCCCCAAGTACATCGGGAACTTTGTCTTACTCTTTGAAATATATTTTTAAATGTTGACATTAAAATATCATCTCTTAACAATCGAATTGAAGAAAAATCATCATTTAAGACTTCATTACAAATTTTATCAAAAATATTAGAATAACCAATCTTTATTTCATTTAATGCTTGTTCACTAATAGATTCTGGTAAACCATTTCTTACAGGAGTCATTTGAATAGAATCTATTTCAAGAGTTTTAAAAAAATCAAATAATTTATCAGGAAAAGGATAGTTTCTAGTTATTACACAAGAAATTCTTACTTTTATATTGTTAATTTTTAATAGATTTATATTATTTATTACATCTTCATATGAATTCCTATTATCATAGTATTTTCTATGTTTATTATGCACAAAATCTGGTCCATCAAGACTTATCCAAAATGGAGAAATTTTCAAATCTTTTATAAATTGAATTGATTCATCAGTTAAAATAGTCCCATTAGACATAAACCACATAGTCAAAAAAGTATTTTTATCTTCAAAATCTTTATAAAAAGCTTTTATTCGTTTTAATTTATCAAGTTCCAGTAATGGTTCTGATGTTAGATTCATAGAGCTTACAATTTCTTTTGCATTTGGCATATAAATGCTTTTTGCATATGTTAGAATTTCTTTTACAACTTCTTCATTCATTTCAAATTTATTGTTTTTTTCTCTGTAACAATAAGTACAATTTAAATTACACTTATTTGATAAATTTATTGTTAAGTGACACACATCTGTTTCTACATATTTTATTTTTCCATCCCACTTTAGTAAAAAATCACATTTTGCTAATAATTGATTTTCCTCATCATCTGAGTATTCATTTTTTTTCATACTAAAAAAATTAGCACATATCTTATTTACTGGATAAATATTCTGACTATATGCATCATAAAGATAATAATTTTTTTCAGTACAAAATAATTTTAAGCGATTCTGATTTAATAATTTCTTTCTTTTTTCCATTAATCCCATTTATTCAATTCCTTTAAAGTCATACTTTCTAGATTGCCACGCGGATTCGAAAAATCTACGATTTTTCTAAATTCTGCATTTCTTTTAATTCTGCATTTTCCTTTAATTCTTCATTCTTAATTCATAATTCTTCATTACTTTCTCTCCACATTTCTCTATATAATCCTTCTTCTGCTAGCAATTCTGTGTGACTTCCGCTTTGAATTATTTTCCCTTCTTTCATTACAAATATTTTGTCGCAATTCATAACTGTTGAAAGTCTGTGAGCAATCAATATTACTGCTATATTTTCGTCTTTTAATTGTTTTATTACTTTGTGAATTTCCATTTCACTTACTGTATCAAGGCTACTTGTTGCTTCGTCCAAAATTATAAACGTAGGATTTCCTAGCAAGGCACGTGCTAAAGCTAATCGTTGTTTTTCTCCGCCAGAAAGTCCACCGCCATGTTCACCCAAAACTGTTTCGTAGCGTTTTGGAAGTTTTTCTATAAATTCGTGAGCACCTGCTTTTTTACACGCTTCAATTATTTCTTCTAGCGTTGCATCTGGTTTGTGTAAAGCAATATTTTCTCTAACTGTTCCACTGAACAAAAATATATCTTGCGGAACATATCCGATTTTGCTTCTTAAATAACTTGTATCTAAATCTCGAATATCGTATCCGTCTAAAAAAACTTTTCCTTCTTGTGCTTCATAAAACTTTAAAATCAGTTTTACAAAAGTTGTTTTTCCACATCCACTAGGGCCTACAAAAGCTGTCCAACATCCCTTTGGAATTTCTAAGTTCAATTTTTCATACACAGGGCGACGGCTTCCATACGCAAAAGTTACATCTTCAAATTTTATGTGTCCTTCTAGTTTTTCTGGTGTGATATATTTTACTTTTTCATCTTTTTCTACTTCAAGTTCTAAAATCTCTCCTACACGTTCGGCTGCAACAAGTGCTTCTTGAACTTGATTTTGAATATTTATTAGTCTAAACAAAGGTCCTGTAAAATATCCAAGCAACGAATTAAATGTAATTAAAGTTCCAAAACTCATTAAGCCGTCTAAAATTGAAGAACAACCTATCCAATAAACTAAAATTCCACTAATTCCGTTTATTAATCCACTTATCAAACCTTGGCTAATTCCGTATCTATTTAAAGTCCAGCCTGTTTCAATTGCTGTCATCTTCTTTTTTTCATATTCAACATTTACAATTTCTTCTGCATTTAATGCTTTTACTGTTGCAACTCCGTTTAAACTTTCATACAAATATGATTGAACTTCTGCATTCTGACTCATGGACTTTGAATAATAAGAACGATAGATTTTTGCAAAAATAAATGTTACAGTTGCTGCCAAAATTACAGTTACAACAGAAATTCCAAAAAGGCGGCCGCTAATTCCAAGCAAAATTGGTCCACTTACAACAAGCATTATTACATCCATTACTCCACTTAACGCTGCTGATGAAAGTGTTTGCTTGATTTTATCTAAATCTCCAAGTCGGCTTAAAATTTCACCTGATTTTCTGCTTTCAAAAAATGAAAGTGGCAATTTAAAAATGTGTGATAAATAAGAAAAATTTAGTTGCAAATCTGTTTTAAATGAAAAATGGGAAAGCAAAACACTTCTTATGGCAGAAACTACACTTTGAACAACAACTACAAGCAACACTCCAAAACTCAAAGTGTGCAAAGAAAATTTTGCTTTGGAATATAAAACTTCATCAAACATGTATTTATAATAGAAGGAACTTATAATTCCAAAGGCTAATAATAAAAGAGAACTTAATAATGAATAAAAAAGCAACTTTTTATGAGGCAAAAATACTGGAATAAATTTTAATAATAGATTTTCTTTTTTATCTGATTTTACAAAATCTACATCTGGTTCAAAAAACACAGCATAACCAGTCCACCATTTAAAAAACTCTTCATAACTGATTTTCTTCTTTTTTTGAAGTGGATCTGGATCCCAAATTTCAATTTTCTTTTTACCAATGTGTTTTACCACAACGTAGTGATCAAGCCACACACCTTCTTCTCGTTCAATGTGAAAATGAACTATAAAAGGGGTAAGAAGATTTGTATTAATTGCTTCGGGACTTCCTTTTACCGCACGTGCTTTTAAATTATAACACTTTGCAGCATTCAAAAGTCCCTGAAAATTTGTTCCTTCTGTATCTGTTCCTGCATTCTGTCTAATTTCTGCAATATTTGGTGTTTTCCCAAAATGAGAAGCTATCATTGCAATGCAGGCTGCCCCACAGTCGGACGAGTCGTATTGTTGTTTGTATTTCATATTTAATCTACAAGTTTTTTTCTTAATTCTTCTGAATAAAGCTGATCATACACTTTTAGAACAACTGCAGCCCTAAAAATGGAATAAATACTTTTCAATCCTGCATATATCCCACACATAAACAAAATGGCACCTAC
>JAGARY010000473.1 GCA_017622055.1 Treponema sp.
AGTTCTTTTTTTGCAAAGGCTGATGTGGCGTATAAACAAGCTGGGTCTCCTGGGCGGCGTTCTGTGTCTACCGCTGGGATTGCTTTTTTTGTTATGCGACGTGAAGCCTCTATTAATTCTTTTACAGTTGTTCCTTTTTCTGTGCCCAAGTTTACTGTAATGCTTTTGTCATTTTTTGCAATGTAATCTAATGCTTTTACGTGAGCAATTGCCAAGTCTGTAACGTGAACATAATCACGAATACATGTTCCGTCGCGAGTGTCGTAATCTGTTCCAAACACTTTTAATTCATCGCGCATTCCGCAAGCAACTTCCATAATTCTTGGTAAAAGATTTTGTGGAGCTTGTTCAAGACCTTTAATTTCACCTTCTGGATCGTATCCTGCAGCATTAAAATAACGCAAAGCGGCAAATCTAAGACCTTTTAATTGATCGTACCAAGCCATAAAGCGTTCAATTTCTAATTTTGTAAATCCGTAGTAGTTTTCTGGATTTTTTGGATGGTCTTCGTCAATTGGCAAATATTGTGGTGCACCAAAAACTGCAGCTGATGAGCTAAAAATCATTTTTTTACAACCAAATTTTACTGCGGCATTCATAATATTTAATGTTCCAGTAATATTATTGATAGAATATTTTTCTGGATTTTCCATTGATTCCCCAGCAGCTTTGAATGCAGCCAAGTGAACAAATGCATCAAACCCTTTTGCAAATGCTCCTTCCAAATCTGCAGGAATTAAAATGTTTCCGTATATAAAATCGTTTTCTTTAAAAAGATTGCAACGTAATCCGCTAGAAAGATTATCAAAAACTGTAACTTTATGCCCAGCTTTCATCATTTCTTTTACAACATGGCTTCCGATGTACCCTGCACCACCAATTACTAAAACTTTCATTTTTCACCTCTAAATTTATTTTTATTCATTTATTTTCTTTAACACAATTAAAAAAACGTAAGGAGTTTGAGAATATTCACCAGCAACTTCTTTTGACAATTTGGCCCAGCAACTATCAACAAATTCGTATCCGTCTACGTTTTTATTAATAGAAATTAATTGTTCTGCGTGATCTGCACTAATTGCATTTCCGCCAATAATTACATCATCCTTTGAAAAACCAGGGATAACAGCTCTTACTTTTGCAGAATTTTTTAAATAGGCTGGCTCAAACCAAGTTGGAAGTTCTGAACCAAAGCCTTTGTATCGCCAATCTTCAAAATATGATGAAGGTTTTTCTGCTCGATTATTCCGATTAGATTGATTGGATTTTTCTGACACATCGTTAGATGCACAACTAGAAAAAGCAAAAACAAATGTTAATATAAAAATCAAAAAAATATTTCTTTTCATTAAAAAAAATATAACATAATAATACATGCTTTTCCATAGAACTATTTGATTTTTTCTTCGGCAAGAGGAGATTATGCTCATAAAAAAGATTGTGGCTTTTGTATCTTTATGTAACTTTGTTGCATAGAATCTGTTTTTTAGTTAAAATCGAGGATATATGAAAAAATTAGCGCTTATTTTATCAACTTTTGTAGTTTTATTAGGAATTAGTTCTTGTTCTTCTGTAAAAGACATTCCTACAGATTTATCTGCTGCACAATTAATTCAATTGGGGCAAAATGCTTATGATTCAAAAAATTATAAAGCTAGTGAAAAATATTTTTTAACAACAATTCAAAGATACGGAGCAAATACTCACACTTACATAGAAGCTCAATACGAATTAGGACATCTTTATTTAGCAACAAAGCAATACAAAAAAGCATACAATATCTTTAATGAAATTTTGTCAATGTATGATTATTCTTTTGGATTGCCAGGGGCATATAAAAAACTTGCTATGATTGGAATTGAAAAAATCCCATCAGAGGTTTTGAATTCTTTGCAAAAATCAGAATAATTTTTATATTTTTTTCCAGCCATTATTCTTTTGGCAATAAAATTGTAGTAATTTTTATTCCTTTTTCTTCCAAAAAGCCGGTAACAAATTCTTTTGAATACTTACCGCTTTTTCTTGGATAAGGATGAGGTTCGGCATCTCCAATAATGATTACTCGTTTTTTAGATTCTGGTCGCCATGCAAAGAATTTTCCAGAGGCATACATTGCTTCGTAAACCGCTTCTGGAATATCACCACCTTCTTTTCCATAAATCCTAACTGCTGCCAAATTTTTTGAAATAGAAGAAAAGTTTTGAACAAATCCGTAAACTTTTACAGGTAAATCCATGTAATTGTACCCGTCGCCATAATCTCTGTACAACAAAAGCCCCACTCTAGCTCCGTCGTTATTAACAAACAACTCTTCCAACAACGGCGTAAATTCTGCCTTTAGTTTTTCCATGTCATTTTTCATACTGCCAGTTGTATCAATTGCAAAAACAACATCTAAAGGAGCATTTTTATCATCTTCCAATACAGAACGAATATCTTGAATTAAAGTTTCTGGACCTTTTGAAAAAATTAAATCTTTAGAAACTTCATTTAGTTTTTCGTAAGCCAAAGGATTATATTCATCTGTTAAAACAGTTTCATCTTCTTCAACTTCTGGCTCTTCAATTTCTTCCAAAATTTCTTCTGGTTCTTCAACAGGAACTTCTTCAACGGGAAGTTCTTCTATAACAGGAGGTGGTGGCAATTCTTTTACAACTTTTTTTGGTTTTGGCTTTTTGATTTTTACAAAATCAAACATAAAAGGATTATCAACATAATTTCCTGTATAATCTGCATAAGGTTTTTCAAAACTGCGAATATTTATAAAAGTTCCTTTATCAATTTGAATTTCTCCATTTCTTGACCATTCGTAACCATAAACAAGAGTTTGAGGAATATAAATATGAAAAGCTGGTCCAAAAAAATCTGTTTCTTCTGGTGTTGAATCTACCAAACTATATTTGGCTCCTTCAGAAACTAAAAACTCTCCGTTTAGAATGCGTTTTTCATCACCATTGATTTTATTATATTCTTTGGCTCTGTAAGCATAACTGTCATTTTTTCCAGTTGGATCTTTTGTTGTTTCTGTAAGTAAAATTGAATTTATATTTGGAGACTTTTTTACATAAAGATGATATCCGCCATTTTCTTTATCTGCAATCAATCTTACATTTTGATTTTCAACACGGATTTTTTGTTGTTCAGGAGTATACACTATACTTTGAAAATTATTTGAATTATTTTCTTGTCCATAAAAAACACAGGAACATCCCATCATAAAAAGTGAAATAAGGATTTTTGAAAAACTTTTACTTTGCATACATAAATTATCGGTATTTTGGAAGTATTTTAATAGACAAAATTGAGAAATGATTTATAATATAAATTCACATTAATAAAAAAAGTTAAAAAATTGGTAAAAAAATGTTAAAAACTGAAGAATTTGAACAAATTGATATAAACTCATTTTTTGATTCCTCTGAACTTGTTGATAAAAATAAAGATAAAGCTGAAATTTTTACAAAACGTCAAAGAGATTTACTTAATCAATTAATGCCTTTAATTATGTCCCAAGATAAAGAAAAAGCGGCAATCTTTTTTAACAGAATTGCAGACTTGGAATTAATGGCAACTTCAGTAGCAAAGTTTCCTTCTCTTTTGGAACGCCACGAATTGGCAGGTGGAACAAGAACTCCAACTACATTAACAGATTCTCTTATTAAACATAATGATGCAGGCGACCGAATTTTAAGACTTCCGTCAAAGGCAATTTTAGGAAAAAGTCTTTTGGTTGCAAAAACTCATACACTTTCTGATTTTGCAAGATTTGCAAAACACCTTGGCCCAGAACATGATTCAATTGCTAAAGCCTTTGAAAACGAAACAGTTCTTTCAATGTTTTCTTTACTTGTAGAAGATGTTTATTTAAATTTAATATCAGATGCAGAACAACCAATGGAATTTAGACGAGAATGGTCATATTCACTTTTGTTGCTTTGGGAACATTGGAATGATCAAACTATAGAAAATGTTGCTCCTGTCTTGCAATCTGTTTGGACAGCAAGACGAAAGTTAGCACCAGCATTTGGAACAATGATGGGAACAAGCGAACTTTTGCTTATTTCTATGCAAATGGACGACCAATGGATTAGTTTTATTAAACAAAAAATGGGAGATTCTGGAGTTTCGCAAGCCATGGAAGAATTTTTGTTTGGAATTTCTTACGAGCAAATTCTTTCCCTAAGAACAACTCTTAAAACAAAAGGAATTCCTGCAATTGGCCGTGATGAAGTTTCTAAATTCTTAGGCGAACACGTAAAAGCCGACGCTGGATTAGACTACAGAGACTTTTATTCTATGTATACAGTTCGTCGTGATAACGCTCGCTCTAGAGCCAGATTAAAATTACCTGGTCCACACAAAACACTAGAAGATTACTTCTTCCAATTTGTAACAGAGCAAAACAAGGAGAAACAAAACAATGACACCTTCGCAAAATAATAATGATAAAAATGAAGCAAAACAAAAAAAAGTTCCTTATCATTTTGGTGAAAAACTAAGACAAGTTCGGGAACACAAAGGTTATACTCTAAAAGTTGTTGCTCACAAAGCCGGTGTAAGTGAAAGTTTAGTTTCTCAAATAGAAAGAAATCACGTTTCCCCAGCAATTGACACTTTGTTAGCTTTGGCAGATGTTTTGGACATAAACTTAGAATTTTTGTTTGACGAATATCGCAAAAAACGCCCTGTTCAAGTTATTAGAGCCACAGAAAGACCTTCTATAAACGAAGACGACATCACTTACGAACAATTAGCAAAACCAGCAGGTTCAGACACAGACAATTCTATTGAATCTTACGTTTTGCACATTCCAGCAGGTTCACACACTCACAGAGGTTCTTACGGACACATTGGCCGTGAGTTTGGAATTATTACAAAAGGAAAAGCTCGCTTAACTTACGAAAATACAGAATACATTTTGGAAGAAGGAGACAGCGTTTCTTTTTCTGCCGGCGTAAGACATGTTTTGGAAAATGTAGGAGATTGCGACCTTGAAGCAATTTGGTTTGTAACTCCTGCCCAAAGGTTTGTAAACCACTAAAATGAAAAAACAATTTTTAATTCCATTTCTTGCCCTTCTCTTTTTTGGTTGCAAAACAACAGATTTTCTTGTAGAAAAATATACAAATCCCCAAGTGCTTCCTATTGAAACTTCCTGCCCCGCAGAAATCACTTGGGAAAAAGTTCAAGACGGAATTGAAAAAACAGATTTTGTTATAAAATCAGAAAATATTCGTTGGGCATGCGTAAAAATTGACCTTCACACACCAAACATTTCAATCAAAGCGTCCCCAGAAACAAATCAACTTGGAAAACGCTTTATTCACAAAAAATTTGCCCAAGAAACAAATTCCACAGTGGCATTAAACACAGTTCCCTTTGATTTAGACGGCAGAACCTACATTCCAGTGAGCGTTGTAAAAATTAATAATCAAATTGTTTGCCCCATAAATTCCCATTACGCAGCTTTAGGATTCATTAAAAACCCAGACAACACCTACAACGCCATCATCATGAAAAATCAAACCGAAGAAGAAGTTTCAAAATGCGAATTTGCCTTTGGCGGATTCTACGAAATCTTAAACCACAAAACAATCTATCAATTTGAAAAATACAAACGTTCCAGAACCGCCGTAGGAATTAGCCACAACGGACGCTTTTTATATTGCTTTGCCACCGCCGGAATTGCATGTCCAACTGGCAGAAACGGCCTAAACTTTGAAGAATGCGCCCTAATTTTACAACATTTAGGCTGCACCCAAGCAATGGAATTTGACGGCGGCCATTCCACCGGCCTGGTTTTAAACAAAAAAAATCTAATTCGCCCAAACCTCCAAAGAAAAGTTCCCGCATTGGTAGGCTTTGAATTTTCAAAAACAGAATAATTCGGGGCAAACTTCAAACCACACAAAACACAAAATCACATCCCAAAACTCAAAACTACCTTTCCAGCTTTCCAGGGTTCGCTACCGCTCATTCCCGCTGTCTTCACAAGTTCAGCCATCGGGAAGGCAAGCCCCCTTCCAATCTGGGCCAAGAAAAAACAAAGGGAATTTTTATTGACAATCATATTGTAATAGTGTACTATCTGATTAATACACGTGTTAATAATAAAAATTGGAGGAGCAATGGATTTTGACAAAAATACGCCAATTTATATTCAAATTATGTTTGAAATAAAAAAGCGCATATCAACAGGTCAATTAGGACCTGGAGAAAAACTTCCCTCAGTTAGAGATTTAGCAGACGAATTAAAAGTAAATCCAAACACAATTGTTCGTGCATATCAAGAACTGGAACGAGAAGGCATTACAGAAACAAAACGCGGAATGGGAACTTTTGTTGTAGAAAACGACAAAAACAGCATTTTACAAATGAAAAAAACAATCGGTAAGAATTTTGCAGAAGAATTCATAAAAAAAATGCGCGAAGCGGGAGTTTCTGATGATGAAATTATGAATCTTGTAAAAGAAGCATTAAATTCAACAAATTAGTAATAAGGAAAATGATAAATGGAAAAAATTTTAGAAATAAATAATCTAAATAAAAAATATTTTTCAAAACAAGCTTTATCAGATGTAAATCTTTCTTTGGAAAAAGGACGTATTTTAGGTTTAATGGGCCCAAACGGAAGTGGTAAAACAACTTTATTAAAAATAATTGCAGGATTACAACATGCAAATTCTGGAAATGTAAAAGTTTGCGAAAAAAACATTGGAATTGAAACAAAAAAACTAGTTTCATTTTTACCAGATAAAAATGTTTTGTATCCTCACATGAAAGCAATTGATGCAATAAATTTTTATCACAATTATTTTATGGATTTTGATTTGCAAAAAGCAATAGATATGCTTGATTTTATGAAATTAGATAAAAATGAAAAAGTGTCGGCTATGTCAAAAGGAATGATAGAAAAATTAAATCTAATTTTGACATTTTCAAGGGATGCAAGACTTTTTGTTTTGGACGAACCACTTGGTGGCGTTGATCCTGTTGCAAGAGAAAGAATAATTTCTACAATCATAAAAACTTATAATGAAGATTCTTCTATAATAATCAGCACACACATGGTAAATGATGTAGAAAATATTTTTGATGACGTTTGTTTTATTGGAAAAGGAAAAATCATTTTGAATGGTAGTGCCGAAGATTTGCGTTTAGAAAAAGGCGTTTCCATTGACAAACTTTACATTCAAACTTTTATGAATGAATAAACTTTTTACATTTTACTTTATTTTTATTTGGAGGATTTATGTTATCTGTATTAAAACAAGAATTTTCAATTCACAAAAAAAGTATTTTGTTCACATCAATAATAATTGCTGCAATTTATGCAATTTCTATAATTTGTTTGTGGCTAAACAATGTAATAACTAGCGAAAATATGGCAGATTTTACAGCAATTTGGCTTGCAATTGGTTTAGTAGTTGGTACTGTGGGAGCATTTTTTATTACTTTAGGAAAAGGCTCTGGCTCTATGATTGATCTTATATATAAAGATACAGGCTTATTAATGAAAACAATTCCTGTAAATTCACTAAAACTAATTGGTGGAAAAATCATTATTGGTTTATTGGAATTTATTATTTATGTAGCACTTTTTTCAGTTTATTTATGTATGCTAAATTTGTATGCAATAAATAATTCAACAGAATTTATAAAAATATCACTTTCGGATTCTATGTTTGAATATTTTTCACTATTTTGTTCTGCCATAACTTTATTCATTTTGGCACAAACAGTTTTGAATTTTGCATTTACATTGTCAAAATCACTTGTAAAAAACACAAAATGGTCTGGCATTATAGTTGGTGTTACTATTTACTTTATACTTTCGTTTATTGTAGAAATTACAGGTGCAACATTTGATGTTATTCATTTTAATTATCCAGAAGATTTCTTAAAAGTTTGGATTTTGGTAATACTTTTTACAATCATTAGCATTGTTCTTTACATCATTACAAGCATTTTGTATGACAAGAAAGTGAATTTATAAAATTTTATTGTCTTTCTGTAATAGATTAAAAAAATAGGTCAAACAGAAAAAAACATATATACATAAAATATAAACAAGAACAAATGTTCAAAGGAACTTAAAAACACGCGAAGCGTGGAAGTGGGAAATAAGATCCATACGAAACCATGGATTTTCTTTCCCTTTTTTTGTTTGAAAACACAACACTATAAAACGCATATTATACGATTACAAAAAATAACTGCAGAAAATTTTACAAGGTCCTGTTATTAAATAGATTCTTTATAAAGTTCTCTTTACTGCAAAAATCCATTCTTCAATTGTTCATCTGTTTTATCAGATGAACAATTATTGCTTCAAGAACAAAATAAACTAATAAAAATAATTCAAAATTTGTCATCTATTTTCTAAGTGATTTACAGATTTATTTAACAGAATTGTCAAACCTAGTCTACAACCACTATCTGTTGATTTTTACTTTTTGGTTTTTCGGGAATTGTATATTTCAATTTTCCTTCTTCTATTAGAGGAATAATATAGTTCTTCATAAAATAAGCAGGATGCTTTTCATCAAATCCAAACTGTTTTGCAAGAACTTCTTTTGTTCTTGGTTTTCTACAAAAATCAATTATCTCATCTGCAAAGCGATTATTTGTTCTTTTTTCGTTATATAAAG
>JAGARY010000474.1 GCA_017622055.1 Treponema sp.
ACGCTGCAAAACAAATTACAGATTCTGCCAGCCAAATTGATTCCGCTTCTTTAAGTTTTGTTGCTCAAATTTTTGCTCCAATAAAAGAAATCTTTTCTCATACAATTATGGAAGCTTTAAAATCAATTGCTCCATTGTTTGGGCTTTTTGTTGTTTTCCAAATTACTCTACTCAAAATGACAATGCGCCAAGTTTTAAGATTGATTATTGGTTTTATTTACGCTTTTATTGGACTTTCAATTTTCTTGATTGGTGTAAACGGCGGATTTATGCAAGCCGGTGCCGAACTTGGTCAAACTTTAGGAAATCTTGCAATTACAAAAGGCGGATTTTTCTACGTTTTATTGATTGGAACAGGTTTGGCCTTGGGTGCAATCATCGTTTGTGCAGAACCAGCAGTTTGGGTTTTAAGCGAACAAGTTGAACAAGTTTCTGGTGGTACAATCAAAAGAAAAGCATTGTTAATTTTCCTTTCGGTGGGAACTGCTATTGCAATTGGGCTTGCACTTTGGCGTGCTGTTGCAGGATTCAACTTAAAATATATTTTAGTTCCTGGCTATATAATTGCAATGATTTTGTTGATATTCTGTCCAAAATTATTTTCGGCAATTGCATTCGACTCTGGTGGTGTTGCATCTGGGCCGTTAACTTCAACATTTATTTTGTCTTTTACTTTAGGGGCAGCAAATGGACAATCAGATTCCTTTGGTGTAATTGCATTGGTAGCAATGATGCCTTTAATTGCAATTCAAATTATGGGAATTATTTTCAAAGTAAAACAAAAAAAGCAATCTGGAGGTGAAAAATGAGTCATAAATTAATTATTAGTATTGTTCCTCACAACTGTGGAGAAGTAATCACAACTGCTGCAAATCAGGCGGGAGCAGCTGGTGGCTCAATCATCATGGGAAAAGGAACAGCAGAAAACAGTATTCTTCAACTTTTGGGAATTGGTGATAGTTCAAAAGATATTGCTTATGTTGTAATTCCTAAAGAAATTAAAGAAAAAACAATTGCTTCTATTGTTGAAGCTACTTCTAATAAAAAAGAACATTTTGGTATTTTGTTCGCTTTGGATGTTTGTGATTTTTATAAATCTGGAAACATTTCACAAACTATGAATAATCAAAAAGGGAATCTTGAAGGAGAAAATAAAATGAGTAATTCTACACATCAAATGATAAATGTAATTGTAAATAAAGGATATGCAGAAGACGCTATGGCTGCGGCGCGAAAAGCTGGGGCCAGCGGTGGAACTATTATTGGTGCTCGCGGAACTGCAAAGGAAGGAGATGCACAATTCTTTGGTATGAACATTGTTCCAGAAAAAGATATGCTTATGATTTTAGTTCCAACAGAAAAAAAGGATGATATTATCAAAGCAGTTTCTGAATTGCCATGTCTTTCGGAAGCTGGTAGCGGAATTATCTTCTGTAATAATGCCAACGATTTTACACTTTTGGGAAAAAGCAAATAAAATCAACAGCCCTAAAGGATTCTAGTTTTGAAAATACTAAAATACCTGCTTTTGTTCATAATTTGTTTGTTTCTCTTTGTTGTTATTGGGGTAAATATTTTAAAATATCCCTATTATCACAATTATTATTCAATACTAACAAAATTAGGTAAAAATCCAGGATTAAATGAAGGTTTTGTACCACAAGGAATTACATTTTTCAATAATCATTTTATCACCACTGGATATATGGGAACAAAAGACAATAGTAGGATTTATACTATTAATTGTGATTCAGGCAAAATTTCTTATTTTCCTTTAATTTGCAACGGACAAGATTTTAAAGGTCATACTGGCGGCATTCAATATTTGAACGGAAAACTTTATCTTGCAAATGAAAACACAGGAATATACGAAATTGACTCATCATTGGTTTTTCAAAAATCTGGAACTGTAATTGATATAAAATCTCCTATTCCAGTTAACAACAATTCTTCGTTTATTTTTGGAAAAGGAGATTTTTTGTACGTTGGAGAATTTTGTAATAAAAAGTATCCTTGCAAAAACTTCATTTCTTACAATAAAACAAAAAATTCCGCAATTGTTTCAAAATATCATATATCAGATTTTTCCAAACCAGTTGAAGTTTTTTCTGTTCCAAACCAAGTTCAAGGTTTTGGAATAAAAGATGATGGAACAATTGTTCTTTCTACAAGCTATAGTTTAAACTCTTCATATTTTTACATTTACGCTCCGGAAAAAATCACAAAAACAAATCAAACCTTTGACAGTGCCCCAGTATATTTTTTAACAGAACCAAGCAAAATCATTAAGGCACCTGCCCAAAGTGAAGATATAGACATAATTCAAAAAAACGGAAAAGAAATGTTCATTACACTTTTTGAATCTGGCTGCAATAAATACATTTTTGGAAAATTCTTTTTTTCAAATTACATTGCAGGACTTGAGTTTTAATAAAAAAAAATAACTCTTAAAAGGAATGGGGTTAATTCACTATTTCATCATTTTTAATAAACCCAAATACTACAAAATATTGAATTTTCCATCTTGGTTACATTATAATTGAAAGTAAAATTAAGTAGGAGGAGTTTATGAATAAAAAAATAAACTATCTATTTTTTTCTATTTGTTTTCTTATGGTTTGCATTTTTGGATGCAAAAAAAATAAAGACACACTTTATGTGGATTTTGATTATTCCGAACCAAGTGTCACATTAAATGCAGAAGGAGAACCAGATTCCCTTTACATTTCTTTTGATGCTTCTGTTGCAAAAATAGAGGATGTTGAAAAAGAACCAAGTACCCCAATTTCAATAAAACCTGAAATCCCTGGAAAATGGATTTGGGAATCAGATTCTACACTTATTTTTAAACCTACCGAAAATTGGAAATTGGACACTTCATACACAATAACTTTCCCTAATGAAATTTTTTCTGACATTGTAGAAGTTGATAATTCATTTTCTTTTAAAACAGAACAATTTGAAGCCTGGATTTCTAATCCAGAATTTTACATAAATCCTGAAAATCCTAATGAAAAGAAAGTTACTTGTACAATTGCTTCAGAATTCCCAATTCTAAAAGAATCTCT